>CABUTL010000028.1 GCA_902494375.1 uncultured Collinsella sp. | reverse complement strand
CTGGGGCAGGCGAAGCGGCATCCTGAGCTGAAGCCGTCTCCTGGTCGGCACCCTCGATGGCGATGCCGTATTCGTCGAGCTCGGACTCGGCGGCTTCCGCGGCTTCGGCTTCTGCTGCCTGCGCGGCGGCTTCCTCGGCCTCGCGATCGGCCAGTTCCTCGGCATAGGCACGGCTGCCCAGTACGTCGCCGCCTAGCGCCGCCTCATCGGCAGCCGTCAGGTTAGCGGCACGACGCTCGGCGGTCGCGCGTTCGTCTGCCAGCGCGGCCTCGGCTTTGCGTGCCTCCTCGACCTCATCGTTCCAAGGCAGCTCAACACGCTGACGGGCAGCGGCTTCGGGGCTCAGCACCTCGGCATCCAGATAATTGAGGACTTCCTCGACGAGCATCTCGGTCTCGGGACGCGGAATGAGCACGCCGGGGGCGCACGTGACGTCGATCATGCGAAACTGCGTGCTGCCGGTGATGTACTGCAGCGGTTCACCTTTAGCGCGACGAACAACGGCCGCGTGCATGGTCTCGAGCTGAGCCGCGTTAAGCGTCTCGTCCATGCGCATATATAGGTCAATGCGCGCCAGGCCCGTGGCGGCGCACAGCAGCCACTCGGCAGAAAGACGGGGGTGCTCCTCGCCGCGCTCGGCCAGGTACTCCTTGGTCCACTCGAGACAACGCTTGATGGTCCAAATCTCGTTTGCCATGGGGCCCTCCCCTCTTAAGCGCCGGACGGCGCGCGAATGTCGGAGCAGATTGTACGCGAGGCCAGCGCTTGGCAAGGGACAATTGAAGGCGATTATCGAGAATCAGCCCAGAATTTTGCTTGAAACCTGCCTGAAATGTTCATTCGCCGACGTCTAGATTTGCATTCGTCAAGCTTTTGGCAAGGTTGCCCAAAACTGACCAATATCTAACCAAGAACTTGCCAAATCACTTGACGCGCGACGCATCAAAAATCGCCCCGCGACTTCTCGGACGCTTTTTCGAGCATTATTTTTAAAAATGATAAATAACTTTAAGCAGGTAAACAACTTAATTGTTATTAAAGAAGATTGAATAAACTCACAAAGCAATGTGCCCGACCTAGTCATTGGGGACGTTCTTATTTGACTAGTCGTTTAAGAACGTCCCCAATGACTACTAAGCCAGGAGTGTCCCAAACTGCCGGCAGAAAAGGAACGTCCCTAAGTGCCAACTAACCAATTGCCGTCTTCGGCAGCGATGGCAACGCCGCAGATAGAGGACGGACAGCGAGCGACGTCCAGAGCGAACAAGTTGGCATGAAAAAGGCAAGGCATAGACCTTCTGGTCATGCCTTGCCTTTTGAATGACAAATTGTCGCTCTGGGCGGCGCGCAGCGTCGAGTCGTTACGCGGTTTGTAAAACCGCGTAACCTACACGGCCTGTGCCAGCTTCTCGGCTCGCTCGGCGGCGGCGAGCGCCTCGATGACGGTGCCGAGCTGATCGCCCAGAAGGACGCCGTTGTAGGTGGAGTTGAAACCGATGCGGTGATCGGTCACGCGGTCCTGGGGCTGGTTGTAGGTACGGATCTTCTCGGAACGGTTGCCGTGGCCGATCTGGCTCTGGCGCTCGGCACCGAGCTCGGCCTGCTGCTTCTCGAGTTCCATCTCGTACAGACGGGCGCGCAGCATCTGCATGCAGACCTCGCGGTTCTGGATCTGGGAACGCTGCTCCTGCGACTGCACCACGGTGTTGGTGGGCAGGTGGGTGATGCGCACGGCGGAGTAGGTGGTGTTAACGCACTGACCGCCAGGGCCGGAGGCGCAGTAGGTGTCGATGCGCAGGTCGGACTGGTTGATCTGGACGTCGATCTCCTCGGCCTCGGGAAGTACGGCGACGGTAGCCGTGGAGGTCTGAATGCGGCCCTGGGACTCAGTCTTGGGAACGCGCTGGACGCGGTGCACGCCGGACTCGAACTTCATGACGGAGTAGACGCGGTCGCCCTCGACCTTGAACTCGATGGACTTAAAGCCACCGGCCTCGCTGGGGCTGGAATCGAGCACGGTAGTCTTCCAGCCGCGCGACTCGCAAAAGCGCTGGTACATCTTGTACAGATCGCCGGCGAAGATGGCCGCCTCGTCGCCACCGGCGGCGGAGCGGATCTCGACGATGGTGTTCTTGTCGTCGTTGGGGTCGCTCGGGATGAGCATGTACTTGATGTCTTCCTCGAGCTGGGGAAGCTTGGCCTCGTTTTCGGAGATGTCCATCTGGAGCATCTCCTTCTCATCGGCATCGGTGGTATCGTGCAGCATTTCCTTGGCAGCCTCGATGTCATCGAGCGCGCCGATGTACTCGCGCGAGGCGGCAATGAGGTCGGACTGGTGCGCGTACTCCTTGTTGAGACGCGTGAACTCCTTGATATCGGAGGCGACGGCCGGGTCGGAAAGCTTCTTCTCGAGCTCCTCGTAGGCCTTGATGATCTTTTCGAGCTTGTCGCGCATGACGGACTCCTTTATATGCGTGAAGGCGAAAATCGGCAGAATTGATGGGGCGCGGGGCGCCGCTGCGGGGGTAAGTCCAGCTAGAGCATGTCGATCTTCAGATACATGCGCATCCCTTCGCGTATGGGGTACATAGTTGCGGTCTAACCCATATATGATAGCGTGCGCAGGCAAACCTGCATATAACCCGCACGGAATGATTGGTGCAAACAAACCTGACCCCATTGCACCAAGGGCTTGCTTTTTGGCTAGAGCGTTTGGAGCAGGGCGATGAGGAAGCGAACACCCTGGAGGTAGGCGCGGCGGGTGATGCGCTCGTTGGTGCCGTGGACGCCTCGGTCGCACTCGTCATCATCGACCACAAAGGCCGAGAAGCGAATGCACTCAGGGCAAATGTGCTGGTAGTTGGCAGCGTCGGTCGCACCGATCACGGTCGAGGGCACAATTGCCACTGGCTCGAATGATCCGTTTTCCTCCATCCCCTTTGGATCACGGAAATAGCGGACGGCGATGGAGCGAACCGCCTCGAGACCGGGACCACCGATGCGCGGGGACGGCGAGGGTTCGGAGCTGCCGGGGCCCAGCTCCACTTTGACACGACCGGCAAGGTCCGCCCCGGCAACCGCCTCACGGCAGCGCGTCACAACGTCGGCCACGCTCGTGCCCTCGAGCATGCGGAAGTTAATGTTGGCCCACATATCCTGCGGCATTACGTTGGCGCCGGTGCTGCCACCCTCGATCTGCGTGGGCGCGCAGGTGGTCGTCACCAGCGGATAGAGCTTTTTGCTGGCGAGGCAATCGCGGACAATGGCATCCCCGTTGGCGGCAATTTCATCGGCCGTGTAGAGCCCCAACTCGACGAGTTGGGCGGCAAGCAAGTCGGTCACGCGCGTCGGCCACTCGATATCGCAGATTGCGGTGATGGCACGGCTGAGCACCTCGAGTGAAGTGCCCCCGTAGGGGTTGGAGGAATGCCCGCCCTCGCTACGCGTCCTCAACACGATATCGGCGTAGCCCTTCTCCGCGAGATCGGCATGCATAAGCCAGCCCTCGCCCGCGCCGTACTCGGCAGCCGGAACGATGCGGTAGTCGCCCTCGTCGATCAGGTACTCAAGCTCAATGCCGCGCTCTTCGAGCACGCGGCCGATGGCACCCGCACCGAACTGCGTGGTTTCCTCGTCCTGGCCAAAAGCCAGCAGCAGGGTGCGCTCGTGCTCCCAGCCGTGTGCGAGCGCATACTCAACCGCCTCGAGAATGCCTGCGACCTGGTCTTTCATATCGATGGCGCCGCGACCCCAAATGTAGGTGTCGTCCACATGTCCGCTAAAGGGGACATGCGTCCAGTCAGCCTCGGTGCCGGGTACCACGGGAACCACGTCCATGTGGCCCATGAGCATGACGGGTTTGAGGGCAGGGTCGGAACCGCTAAGCGTCACCAATAGCGAATGGTCGATAAGCTCGACCTTACCCGCCGTAAATACGTGCGGCCAAGCCTGCTGCATATACGCGCGCAGGTCGTCGAACGGCTGCCAGTTCACCGCCTCGGCATCCATACTCGAGATGGTCGGAAACGACAGCACGCGGCCCAGGCGCTCGCACGCACCAGCCTCGTCCAGATCGGCAAAATCATCCTCATGCGCAAAAAAGCGCCAAACCTCGGCCATGACATCCTTTCGATTGTGACGACAAGGGCCGCCCCACCGGAGCGGCCCTGCCACATAAGCGTTTGCGGTCGGTTATTTGTCCTCGAGATAACGCGAGAGGAACTCGCGCGTGCGCTGATGTTTGGGGTTGCCGAAGAGCTCGGCCGGCGCGGCATCCTCGAGCACCACGCCCTTGTCCATAAAGACCACGCGGTCGGACACCGTGCGGGCAAAGGCCATCTCGTGCGTGACGACGACCATGGTCATGCCGTCGGCAGCGAGCTTGCGCATGACCTCGAGCACCTCGCCCACGATCTCGGGGTCGAGTGCGGAGGTCGGCTCGTCGAACAGCATGATCTGCGGATTCATGCATAGGGCACGAGCGATGGCCACGCGCTGCTTTTGACCGCCGGACAGGCGACCCACGGCGGCGTGCGCGAACTTCTCGAGCCCCACACTCGTCAAATGCTCCATCGCGACCTTCTCGGCCTCGGCCTTGCTCATTTTTTTGAGCGTGACGGGCGCAAGCGTGCAGTTGTCGAGCACATCCATGTTGTTGAACAGGTTAAAGCCCTGGAACACCATGCCGATGTCCTCACGCAGCTTGTTAATGTTGCAGCGCTCGGCCGTGAGGTCCTGGCCGTGGAACCAGATGTGGCCCGCGTCCGGGGTCTCGAGCAGATTGAGGCAGCGCAGGAAGGTCGACTTGCCCGAGCCCGAGGCGCCGATAATGGTGACGACCTCGCCGGGGTTAACGGACAGGTCGATGCCCTTGAGTACCTCGAGCGAGCCGAAGCTCTTGCGCAGGCCCTCGACGCGGATGAGCGGCTCATTGGTCTGTGCGGCGGCCGCAACGCCGGTAGTGGCGGTATCTGCCATGATGATTCTCCTCGTCTTAAGCCTAGTTAGAGCTGGGCAGCGTGGCCGGAGCCTCGGCACCGAGCTTTTTGCCAAAGGCTTCGAGCAGGCGGCTCGCCACGAGCGTCAGGATCAGGTAGACCACGAGCGCCACGCAGTAGACCTCCATCTGGCGGTAGTACACGCCGGCGACCGTGGTAGTAGCGTACATAAGGTCGAACACGCCGATGACCGAGAGCACCGACGAATCCTTGATGTTGATGATGAGCTCGTTGGTGAGCGCCGGAATCGCATTTTTAATGCCCTGGGGGAACACGACTTTGCGCATGGCCTGCCACTGCGACAGGCCCAGCGATCGCGCCGCCTCGGCTTGGCCGGAATCGATGGACTCGATGCCGCCGCGCAGGACCTCCATCATGTAGGCGGTGGAGTTGAGCGAGATGGTGACGAGGCCGGCGGTGAAGGTGCTCCAGATCTGGTTGGCCTGGGCGGTCTCGAAGCCCATGCCGCGCAAAACGGTGAAGCCCGCGTAATAGATGAGCAGGCCCTGGACCATCATGGGCGTGCCGCGCACGATGGTGGAGTAGACGGTCGCAAAGCCGCGGCCGATACTCTTAACGAAGCGCACCAGGTCGTTATCCACGCGGTCGAACGTCTGAATGCGTAGGAACACGAAGAGCAGCGCCAGGAAGAATGCGATGACGGTGCCGAAGGTGGCAAGCGCGATGGTGATCTCGATGCCGCGGATGAAGAAGTCGCCGCTCTTGTAGGTCATGTAGACCAGGCTCGACAAAAAGTCGCTGGGGTTGGAATCCGAGACAATGCTCACCTGCACCAGGTCGATAAACGACATGACGCAGCGGTCGATAAAGAAAACTGCCGCGATGGCGACCACGACGTAGCTGCCCAGGCGTGCGCCACGACGGCAGCGCTCGGATGCGAACGGCGACTTTTCGCGATAGTCGTTCCAGTGCATGAGCTTGGTGACCAGCGCCGCCGCCGACACGACGAGCCAGGCCCAAAGGATTGCCCAGAGGCAGTCTTGGAAGATACCGGTGGGGGCCAAGAAGCTCAGCGGCGTGGGGTTGCGCTGGCTAAACGCCAGGCCGAGCGCCGCGATAACGCTCGTGCCCAGGTACACATAACGGTGGTCGGCCTTGATAAAGGAGGCCAGACGATTGATGGTTTTCATGCTGCCTCCCTATGCCGGCTGGCGGTCGAGGCACGCGTCCCACATTTGGTCGCGCTCCTCTTGGCTAATGCCCTTGAGTGTCTTGTCGATGAGCTTAAGGAGCTTGTCCGAGCCCTTGCGGCAGCCGACGTTTGCCGCGACCTCCTGCTTAAAGCCCTCGCCCTCGGCAAAATGAATGGGGACGATGCCCGGGTTTTGGGCCATATAGCCCTTCTCGTTCTCGGTGTTGTAGGTCACGGCGTCGCACGTGCCCTGCAGCAGGTTCGAGAACACCGTGGGGACGGAGTCGACCGGGTTTTTGTGCACAACGCCCGGAATCTCGTCGATGACAGTATCGAGCATGGTGTCCTTTTGGTCGAGGACCGTAGCGCCGCTAAAGTCGCTGAGCTTGGTCGCGTTTTGGTAGGGCGAGCCCTCTTTTACGAACAGGCCAAAGTAACCGATAAAGTACGGGTCGGAAAAGCCGACAGACTCCTCGCGCTCGGGCGTGGCGCTCATACCGGCGATGATGAGGTCAATCTGGCCGTTGTTGAGCGAGTCGATAAGGCCCGAGAAGCTCTGTTTGACGGCAACGGGCTCGCCGCCGAGGGCCTTGCAGACGATCTTGGCAATCTGCACGTCGTAACCATCGGCATAGGCGCCCTGCACGTTGTCGATGGGGATGGTGTACTCGCTGGCTTCGGAGACCTGCCAGTTGTACGGGGCGTAGGCCGCCTCCATGCCGATACGGATCTTGTCCTTGCCGATCACGGAATCGGACAGGTCGTCGCGACCGCCGCCCGTCGTGGGCTGAACTACTTCCAGCGTGGAGGGACGCTGGCAACCGGCAAGTGCGCCGGCGACGACAGAAGCGCTCGCAGCGAGAGCGCTACCCAAAAAGATGCGACGGCTGCATACCGGCTGTGGATGCGCGTCGCGTTGATGGGGAGAATGCATAATCTGCCTTCCCTGTTGAATCGTATGCTGACGAGTTAACAGGATATACGCCAGCGACCAGCAGCGCAGCACAAGCTCGAAAAATTAATAGACACACGGTAGTCATTGGGGACGTCGATGTTTTGGCAATGCCGGCGAGCGACGTCCAGAGCGAACAAGTTGGCATGAAAAAGGCAAGGCATAGACCTTCTGGTCATGCCTTGCCTTTTGAATGACAAATTGTCGCTCTGGGTGGCGCGCAGCGTCGACCGGCCCGCCGTTCGTCAGAACGGCGGAACCTCTAGAACAAGGTGACGCTAAAGCTACGTTTATCGGTAGCGCCGGGAGCCAAGGTGATGGTGTTGACCTTGTGCTCAAAGACATCGTCCTCGGTGTCCATGGTGGTATGACCGGTCCAGGGCTCGAGCGCCACAAACGGAGCGTCGTTGGCGGCAGACCACACGCCAATGTACTTAAAGCCCTCAAAGTCGATCTTGACGCCGTGGCCCGACTTGCGGCCGCGCAGTGTGAGCGTGGAACCCGGAGTATCGGTGAACATGATGGCATCGTTATCGAAGCTGCGGTGCGTGATGGGCAGCACGTCCGAGTTATCGGGAGCCTTGTAGCTACCCTCGAACGTCATAAGACCGTCGGGCGTGATGATGGGAGCCTCGTTGGTCCAAGCCTCGGTAAACGCCAGCTCGTAATCCTCGAACGCCTCGTCCTCGGCACCGGGGGCGGGCACGTTAAATGCGGGGTGGCCGCCCACCGAGAACGGCAGGTCCACGTCGCCGGTGTTGGTGACGGCAAAGGTCTGCGTGAGGGTGGCGTCGCCGGTCAAGGCATAGGTCATGTTGAGCTTAAAGTGGAACGGGAACGCCTTGAGCGACTCGGGTGTATCGGTGATCTCGTACGTTACCGAGGAGCCGTCCTCCGAAACCTCGACCAGCTTGTGCTCGACAATGCGCGCGAGTCCGTGGCGCGGCATCTCGCAGATGCCGGCCGCAGACGTTGCCGTGTTGTTGCGCAGCGAGCCCACAATGGGGAACAGGATGGGCGCGTGCTTGCCCCAAAAGGCGGGGTCGCCCTGCCACAGATACTCGTTGCCGTTGAGGGCAAGGCTCGTGAGCTGGGCACCCATGGAATCGATGGCCGCGGTGAGGCCGCCGCGCTTGATGGTAGTGACAGTAGACATGCTACTTCCTCCAAAAGTAAACAATAGTGTCGAGGGCTATTGTCCCACTCTTGGCGGCGGGACGGGACGGCAGGCGATTATTGAGTAGCCATAGCGGAATGAGCGGCGAGTGCCTACTGGGTATCCACGTAAAGGTCGAACCCGCCCTGCGGTGTGGTGTCGACCGTGTCGGGCGCCTGTGAGTTAAAGCTCACGGGGACCATGCGCTTTGAGGCACGGAAGCGCGTGCCGTCGGTGGCGACGGGCGGTTCATCGACGGTGAGCTCGTAGTCGCCGGGCTTAAGTTCGATGCCGTCACCAGCGGAATTGACGTATTGATACTCGTCAATCGTCTGCCCTTTGAGCGTGCGCCCCACGATGTAGATGAGCATTTGGCTGTCGCCGCGCGCGGTGTCCCACGTCGCGCCGTCCTTGACCTCGACCGACACATGTACCGAGCGCGTGCGGCCGAGCGATTGCTCGATAGACATCTCGACCTTGGCGGCGTCTTTTCGCTGTTGTTCAACATGGCTCCAGACGTTTCCAATTACCGAGCATGCGATAACGCCGGCCATAAAGGCGATAAGGATGGGGCCGAGCGGCGAGCGACGTCCTGCATCTTCCTCGCGAGACAGATTGGGGCGGCGTGTGGGCGCGGGCGCCTGGGCACCCTGCGAGGGCACGTCGAGAATGCTGAAGGATGCCGTGCTGTCGGGATCGATAGTGTGGCGCGGCTGCGGGGTCTTTGCCGGCGAGATCGACATGTCGGCTGGCTCGCCGAGCGTGGCCGTAGCGTCGGCCTTGGCCTCGTCTGCCTCGGCCTGGGCCCAGGCTTGTTCGAAGGTCAGGGGCTCGACGGGGTCGGAGGCAGCGTCCGAGTCGGCGGCGACGTCGTTGCCGATCCCGTCCTCGTCGCTCGACACGTCACGCGGCGTGGGCTCGTCCCACTCCTCGTCCGGAGCCTCGCCCTCGCTATACCACCATTCAAAGTTATCGATATCCATACGGGGCGCCCCTTAGGCCTCGCAAATAAACACTTGCTAGCCTTATACCCCCAGACGGCACCGAAGCTCACCCGAGCCGGACACGAAAACCGTCACAACATTCGACGTTTTTCCTCGTTTTCGAGATTTTCATCGAATGTTGTGACGGTTTGGGCGGCAGCCACGCCGCGAATGTGACAAAGGGACTGCCCCTTCGTCACATTCTGTTAGAGTTGCAGGGATTGAATCCCGCTTATTCATGCGACATTGGAGTGACAACCTTGACCGCCGCAACCACGCAAAAAAGTAAGTCAACCGCCGCCGCGCTCTCCCCCGCGCGCACCAAGCTCTGCCTGGCGCTGCTCGTGTTGTTAGGCTTTTCGCTCGGCTGCTCCGAGTTCGTGGTCATCGGCATCGAAAGTGACTTGGCGACGGAACTCGGCGTATCGCTTGCCACCGCAGGCCAACTTATTAGCGTGTTCGCACTGATCTACGCTATCTCGACGCCGGTGCTCGCGCTCAGCACGGGGCGTTTTCGCCGCTACCAGCTGCTCGTGTGCTACAGCATCGTCTTTGTGCTCGGCAACCTGGTCATGGCGTTGGCGCCCAACTTCCAGGTGCTGTTCATCTCGCGCATCATCCTGGGCTCCGTCTCGGGCGCACTGCTCGCCGTGGGCGTGACGTACATCCCCGAGCTTCTGTCTCCGCAGCAAACTTCGCTTGCCATCTCGGTGGTATATGGTGCGTTTTCCGTGGCAATGGTCTTTGTCACTTCGATCGGCAAGTTTGTGGCCGACACGCTCGATTGGCACGTGACCATGTACGGCACGCTGGCCTTTGCCGTTCTGATCTGCGGAGCGCTCGTGGCGTTTATGCCGCGCGCTGGGCAAACCGACGAGCCCGCCACTTTTCGCGAGCAGGCGGG
>CABUTL010000027.1 GCA_902494375.1 uncultured Collinsella sp. | reverse complement strand
TTCGGCTCCGCAGCCGTGGACCCCACGCCCTCACCGGCCCCGACGCCTAAGCCCTCGTCTAAGACGGACACGGCGACCACGAAGGTCATCACCAAGAAGACGACCGGTAAGCTTGCCGCAACGGGAGACCGCACGCTGGCAGTAGTTGGCGCGTGCCTTATCGGCGGCATCATCGTCATCATGCTCGGCATTATCTGGAAGCGTCGACGCTAAGCTACACCGCCGGGCCTTACAGCCCCGCCGCGTAAACCTTATATCGAGCACAGAAGCCCGTCCGAATTTGATCGGACGGGCTTCTTGGTGGGTATCATGGTTGGACGATCATAAGGAGGTTTTCCCTACATGGATTTGTTTGAGCCGATTCTTCATTTCTTTGAGCAACGGTGGGTCCACAACATCATCTGGGCCGTCATCTTGGCGATAGGCACCGCCGTCGCCGCCAAGGTCGTATCCAAGACCCTGAACCATCTGCTTAACCGAGACGACAACCCGCTTCCGGCATCGAGTATCTTCATCAACATCGCGCGCGCCGTCATTTGGATGATCGGCGGCAGCTTTATCCTCGACAACTGCTTTGGCATTAACGCAAACGCGCTCGTCGCCGCTCTTGGCGTCGGCGGCATCGCCATCTCGCTCGGCTTTCAGGACACGCTGTCAAACCTTATCGGCGGCATGCAAGTGACCTTTATGGGCATCATCAAACCCGGCGACAATATCGAGGTCGGCGGCGTATCCGGCGTGGTCCAAGACATCACTTGGCGCCATACAACGATTGAGGATGCCTGTGGACAGACCATCATTGTGCCCAACTCCAACATCTCCAAGAACACGCTCGTGCACCTCATGCCCTTTGGGCGCGTGGCCGTGCCCGTTGCCGTAAAGGATACGTCTAAGTGGGCTTCCCTTGACGTGCTGGCAGACGAGCTCACCGATGCCACCAAGGCCGCCGTGCTTCCCATCTCGGGCTTTGACAAGGAGCCCTACGTACTCTTTAGCGAGATCGGCGACTTTGGCATCAAGGGCAAGATCATCTTTATCGTCAGCGACGACAGCACTACTTTCACGGCAGCCGACGCCTGCATCCGCGCCATCGCCCCCATCATCGCCTAAACCACCGCAAAGGGGACAGGCATCTTTGTAGTGGTTTTCATTCGTGGTACCATGGTTCATATCGTTGTTTAAACGACTAAGGGAGTAGACACCATGGAAGAGGCCTATCGTCAAGCACGCAAGCGCGGCGAGCAGGGACGCCGTCGCGCCATCAGCCAAAGCGAGCATCCATACCTTACGGACCTCGATAGCTTGGTTGCTCAGCTCCCCTTAGGTCAGCGAGAGAATGTCGGCCTGCGGGATATTCCGCTCGAAATGGTCGTCGGCACGGTCACCAAAGGCCGTCAGTCCGCCTTTTCGTGTAACTTTATGCCCCTGCTTCCGTTTAGCACCGAGTTCGCCCACAAGTGGTCCAACCTCTACGACATCCAGGTAACCGAGGGCTATCGCGACCCCATCATCGTCACCGAGTTCATGCATCGGTTCTATGTCCAGGAAGGCAACAAACGCGTCAGTGTCCTCAAATTCCTGGACGCTCCAACGGTTTCGGCCAGGGTCACCCGTCTCTACCCCGGCACATGGGATTCCGTCGAAAGCCGCCTGTACGGTGAGTTCTGCGCGTTTTGGCGCGTCTGCCCCCTATACGAAATCGAGTTCTCGCGTGAGGGAAGCTACGAAACGCTCGCTAAGATGCTCGGTCAGAACCTTATCGAAAAATGGCCGCAGAAAAAGGTCGACTATCTGCGCCACACCTTCCTGCTCTTTAAGCGCGCCTACCTTCGCGCAGGCGGCGACCACCTGGACATTACGCCTGCCGACGCCATGCTCGTGTACCTCAATGTGTACAACCAGGACCGCCTGCTGGATACGCCGACGGATATCGTCGTAAACCGCCTGTGCAAGATTTGGCGCGAGCTGGTCATTGCCGGCAAAAATGACGAGGACAAGGTCGATCTTGTCGAAGCACCGAGCGTCGACGAGGAGAAGTCGCCCGCCAAGTCCACCTCCGGCGTGCTCAACTTCTTTATGGGCAAGACCGTCTACTCGACGGCCAACCCCCTGCGCATCGCCTTTATCCATGAGTTCCCCTGTGCAACGTCGAGCTGGGACAGCCTGCACGACCAAGGGCGCCAGTATCTCGATGAGCACTTTGGCGGTATCGTGCGCACCGAGGCGTTCGAGGACTGCCACGATCCGGATGTGTTCTACGCCGCCGTGGAAACGGCTGTCAAACATGGAGCAAACGTCATCTTCTCGACCTCGCACCGCCTGATGGAATACACGCTCAGGGCTGCCGTTGAGTATCCCCGGGTTCGGTTCCTCAACTGCTCTATCGGCCTTCCCCATCAAAGCGTCCGTTCGTACTTTGGCAAGATGTACGAGGCCAAGTTTCTGCTGGGCGCCCTTGCGGCCAGCATGGCGGACAACCACCGCATCGGTTACCACGCGTCGGTCTTCGCCTCGGGCGCACTCAGCGAGATCAACGCCTTTGCGATTGGCGCCTCGCTGCTCGACCCGCGCGCGCAAATTATCCTGACCTGGGGTGATGTGCCCGCTGGAGGTCTCGCCGAGGCCATGTGCCGCGAAGGCGTGAGCGTCATGACCGGCGCCGATATGTCAAAGTCGCTGGAAGATCCCACCGCCTACGGGCTTCACCGCTTGGTCGATGGCAAGGTTACCGGCATCGCCATGCCCGTCTGGAACTGGGGGCGCTACTACGAGCTTATCGTGAAAAGCCTTCTGCACGGCACGTGGGACGAGACCAGCGACGACAACCAAGTGCGCGCCGTCAACTACTGGTACGGCATGAGCTCCGGCGTTATCGACATCCGTTACGCTCCGGGCCTACCCTACCAGACGCGCAAACTCGTGCAGTTGCTCCGCAACGGCATTGTTGAGGGCTCCATCAACCCCTTTGGCGGCGAGCTCCACAGCCAGAACGGCGTGGTACAGATCGAAGGCTTCCCTCCGCTGCCGAGCACGCAGATTGTCGAGATGAATTGGCTGGCGGACAACGTGGTAGGCACCATTCCGCAGCTCGACGATGAGCCGAAAGTCCCTGCCCTATGAAAATCCTTGCCATAGCCGATACCGAAGAACGATGCCTTTGGGAGTGCTTTCGCAAGGAACGCTTTGAGGGAGTCGACCTGATTTTGTCCGCCGGCGATCTGGACCCGGACTATCTTGAGTTTTTGGTCACGGTCATCAACAAACCGCTCATCTACGTGCGCGGCAATCACGATGACCGCTACGCACGTCATGCACCGGGCGGATGTATCTGCGTGGAAGACAGCGTGTACACGTACCGAGGGATTCGCATTGCGGGCCTTGGCGGGTCCATGCGTTATCGCGACGGCGCCAACATGTACACCGAACGCGAGATGTCCAAGCGCATGCGTAAGCTGTCGCGTAAGGTTAGGATGGTCGGCGGGTGCGACATTCTGCTTACCCATGCACCCGCCGCCGGTATGGGTGATCTGGACGATCTGCCGCATCGAGGGTTTAAGTGCTTTAACACGGCGCTTGAGTCCTGGGGGGTCGACTACATGGTGCATGGGCATGTACACCAAAGCTACGGTTACGATTTTCAGCGCGAGCGGCAGCATGTGTGTGGAACGACGATCATCAACGCCTGCGGCTATACGCAGTTTGAGCTCGACCAGACGCGCTACCCCATCCGTGGCTGGCAGGCAGCCTGGCTCAATTCGCAAACCATGCGCCGCGAGCTCAAACGCCACGAAGCCATCGAGTCCTCAACAGCCAGAACACCCTGGTAACCACCACAAAGAGGACACTGTCCCCTTTGTGGTGGTTTGGGCGCGGTAGCAAGAAACCCGGTCCTGCACGAGGCAGAACCGGGTTTCTTTAGCAATGCTTGCTTTGCTCAGGCAGTAACTAGCAGTTACTCAGCCAGGAAGTCACGCTGGACAGCGGGATCGACCTTGACGCCAGGGCCCATGGTGGAAGACACGGAGATGGACTTGACGTACTTGCCCTTAGCAGAAGAGGGCTTGACGCGCAGGATCTCGGTGTACAGGGCAGCGTAGTTCTCGACGAGCTGCTGCTCAGAGAAGGACTTCTTGCCCAGGGGCACGTGGCAGATGCCATAGCGATCGGCGCGATACTCAACGCGGCCGGCCTTGAGCTCGGAGACCATCTTGGCGACGTCCATGGTCACAGTGCCGAGCTTGGGGTTCGGCATGAGGCCACGGGGACCAAGGATCTTACCGATGCGGCCAACCTTGGCCATCATGTTCGGCGTAGCGATAGCGGCGTCGAAGTTGATCTCGCCCTTCTGGATCTGGGCGACGAGCTCGTCGGAACCGATGATGTCGGCGCCGGCAGCCTCGGCCTCGCGGGCCTTCTCGCCCTCGGCGAAGACGGCAACACGAACGGTCTTGCCGGTGCCGTGGGGCAGGGAGATGGAACCACGGATGTTCTGGTCGGCCTTACGAGTATCGACGCCCAGACGGAAGTGGGCCTCGACGGTCTCGTCGAACTTGGCGGTGTCGAGCTCCTTGATGAGCTTGGCAGCCTGAAGGGGGGTGTAGAGCGTGGCGCGGTCAATCTTCTCGGCAGCGGCGTTATAGCTCTTACCATGCTTAGCCATGTGCATTACCTCCTGTGGTTAAACGGGCGTGAGCCCTCCCACATCGTATCGTGTGCCCTATTGCACACATTCAACGGGCGCCCCGGCCGGAGCACCCGTCATTACCTAAAGAAATCGCTACTCAGCGATGGTGACGCCCATGGAACGGGCAGTACCGGCGATGATCTTCTTGGCGGCGTCAATGTCGTTGGCATTGAGGTCCGGCATCTTGATCTCGGCGATCTTGGTGAGCTGCTCCTGGGAGAGCTGACCAACCTTGTCGGCCTGGGGCTTAGCGGAACCAGACTTGAGGTTCAGCTCCTTCTTGATGAGGTGAGCCGCCGGCGGGGTCTTGGTGATGAAGGAGAAGGACTTATCCTCGTAGACAGTGATCTCAACGGGGATGATGTCGCCCTTCTTGTCCTGCGTCTCGGCATTAAAAGCCTGGCAGAACTGCATGATGTTCACGCCAGCAGCGCCCAGGGCGGGGCCGACGGGAGGAGCGGGGTTAGCTGCACCAGCAGGAATCTGGAGCTTAATGACGTTGGCAACCTTCTTCTCAGCCATGGTCATTCCTTTCGAATCACGAGTGTGAAGTACTTGCTATATCGTAAGCACGCACGTGTTAGAAGCACTCCTGAGATGAGCAGTCACAGAAGAAGCACGCTCGCGCGAACGGACGAAAACTTAAGCGATGACAGCGACCTGGTTAAAGTCGAGCTCGACCGGCGTCTCACGGCCAAAGATCATCAGCGTGACCTTGAGCTTGCCTGCCTCAGTGTTAACCTCGGAGACCTTGCCATCAAAGTCGGTAAGCGGGCCATCGGTGACACGGACGGACGTACCGACCTCAATATCAACCGAGGTGCGCTTGGGCGAATCGCCCTTACCGGGACGACGAGTCATCTTATTGTACTCGTCGCGAGAAAGCGGAGCGGGCTTGCCATTGCCGCCCAGGAAACCGGTGACACCGGGCGTGTTGCGAACACACGTCCACGCATCGTCATCCATCTCCATGCGGACCAGGACATAACCCGGGAAAATCTTGGAATCCTTGGTCTCGCGCTTGCCACCCTCTTTGATCTCGGTGACGCGCTCCATAGGAATCTCGATATCAAAGATACGGTCCTGCATGCCCATGGTCTCGATACGATGCTCGAGATCGGACTTTACGCGGTTCTCGTATCCAGAGTAAGTGTGAACGACGTACCAACGCTTAGACATGGTTTAGCCCCTCAATCCAGAGAACAGAGCAAGAGCCTCGCCAAAGCCAGCATCGAGCAGAGCGATGACGACGCCGACGACGACCAGAGAAGCGCAAACGACGACCGAGTAGTTCACGAGCTCCTTCTTATCGGGCCACGTGACACGCTTCATTTCGGACTTGACCGAAGCGAAATACTTCTTGGTGCGGGCGAAGAAACCGGGCTTCTCGTTCTTCTTGGACTTCGCAGCCTTCTCGTTCTTCTTGGCAACGGCCTTCTTGGCCTCAACCTTGGAGTTGGCGGCAGCGTTGTTGGCAGACGCCTGCTGCTGGGCCTTCTTCTTGTTCTTCTTGTTGGCCATTTGGGTTACCTCCGCGCAATGCGCTTATACATGAGTAAACCGTAAGCCCCCAAATGGGAGCTTACGGAATAATGACTGGCACGCCAGGAAGGACTCGAACCCTCAACACTCGGTTTTGGAGACCGATGCTCTACCAATTGAACTACTGGCGTATGTGACTAGAGACTAGCGAGTCTCTTTGTGCAGCGTGTGGTGACGGCACCAGGGGCAATACTTCTTGATCTCCATACGATCAGGCATGGTCGACTTGTTCTTGGTGGTCGTATAGTTGCGGCGCTTGCACTCAGTGCACGCAAGAGTAACTAGAGTACGCATGTATCCTGAACCTTTCATTTCCGCCCCGTACGGGCACGAGTTGATACTTTATCAGCTCTACGTAAGTGCTGTCAACGAAAACCTCGAGTCAATTGGTTCTCGGTGAACCCATTCATATTTGGAACACATCAATGGAGCCAACGAGATCAAATCGACGGTGCACCCAGGACCATTATCGATCCTCTCGACACCAGCAACGGCTCAATATCCATTGCAGAAAAGAACCCGGCACCCATATAAGTGCCGGGTTCTCTAAGTCAGCTATATCAAAGAGCCAATTTACTCAATGATCGTGGAGACGATGCCCGAACCGACGGTGTGGCCACCCTCGCGGATAGCGAAGCGCAGGCCCTCCTCCATGGCGATCGGGTGAATGAGGTCGCCCTCGATGGTGATGTGGTCACCAGGCATAGCCATCTCGGTGCCCTCGGGGAGCTTGACCGTACCGGTAACGTCGGTGGTACGGAAGTAGAACTGAGGACGATAACCATCGAAGAACGGGGTGTGACGGCCGCCCTCCTCCTTGGTCAGAACGTAGATCTCACCGGTGAACTTGGTGTGCGGGGTAACCGAACCGGGCTTGCAGAGAACCTGGCCGCGCTCGATGTCCTCGCGCTTGATGCCGCGGAGCAGCAGACCGACGTTGTCGCCAGCCTCGCAGAAGTCCATGGACTTACGGAACATCTCGATACCGGTAACGACGGTGTTCTGGGTATCCTTGATGCCGACGATCTCGACGGGCTCGTTGAGCTTGAGCTCACCGCGCTCGACACGGCCGGTAGCAACGGTACCACGGCCGGAGATGGTCATAACGTCCTCAACGGCCATCAGGAACGGGAGGTCGTTGTTACGAGCAGGCGTCGGGATGTACTCGTCGACGGCCTTCATGAGCTCGCGGATAGCGTCCATCCACTTGGCGTCGCCCTCGAGAGCGCCCAGAGCGGAACCACGGATGACGGGGATGTCGTCGCCGGGGAAATCGTACTCGGAGAGGAGCTCACGGGTCTCCATCTCGACGAGGTCGATGAGCTCGTCATCGTCGACCATGTCGCACTTGTTCAGGAAGACGACGATGTAGGGAACGCCGACCTGACGGGCGAGCAGGATGTGCTCGCGGGTCTGAGCCATGGGGCCGTCGGTAGCGGCGATGACCAGGATGGCGCCGTCCATCTGAGCAGCACCGGAGATCATGTTCTTGACGTAGTCAGCGTGGCCCGGGCAGTCAACGTGAGCGTAGTGACGGGCAGCAGTCTCGTACTCGACGTGGGAGACGGAGATCGTAATGCCGCGCTCGCGCTCCTCGGGAGCCTTGTCGATGTTCTCGAACGCAGTGAAGTCAGCCTTGCAGCCCTCGGTCTCGGAGAGAACCTTGGTGATGGCAGCGGTCAGCGTGGTCTTGCCGTGGTCGACGTGACCAATGGTGCCGATGTTAACATGCGGCTTAGTGCGCTCAAACTTCTCTTTGGCCATAAAGCCCTCCTCTTAACAGGTCGTCCCCGGACGGGACTTTGCCTTTATACCATAGTGGCCTCTCAACATACTATTGAGAAGCCACCGTGTTACCTATGGTAGCGGTGACTGGATTCGAACCAGTGACGCCACGGGTATGAACCGTGTGCTCTAACCAACTGAGCTACACCGCCGGATGGAGCCTGCAACCAGACTTGAACTGGTGACCTCTTCGTTACCAACGAAGTGCTCTACCGACTGAGCTATACAGGCACTTGACGGGTGGGAGCTATAGGATTCGAACCTATGTAGGCAGAGCCAACGGGTTTACAGCCCGTCCCCATTAACCACTCGGGCAAACTCCCAATCGTTCAAGTATCCGCAGGTTCTTTGGTCTTTTGGACCGCCGCCCCCGCGAACGAAAAAGATAATACGATGTGACCTTGGGGCCTGTCAACGAAAACCTCTAGATACACGGTACCGGGCGTATCTATATACCTTTGACCTGCGCTTTTGTTGAGTTTGAATATGAAGAGCGGTGGATTTGGTCGTTGTGGCGACGTTTCCCAAGGTAATACTTTGGTGTGGTGGAGTATTCTTATTGACTACGTCTCCGTGACGGACCCATTCGCACCTATATATGTTGCAGACGATGGTTTTCGGCGGCTTCCTGATTCATCTCAATCTGTAACAGTAAGAACGGTTTTCCTCCCCTACCTGTTATAGATCGAGACATTTCAAAGTGGTCCCGGTCATTGTCTCAATCTGTAACATCTAGACCGACATTTCCCTTCTAACTGTTACAGATTGAGATAAATGGACGGACCCTCAACCTTCCGTCTTGATCTGTAACAGTAAGAGGTCTTTCCCGCCCCTATCTGTTACAGATCAAGACAATTCGCGGCGGCCTCCTGATTCATCTCAATCTGTAACAGTAAGAACGGTTTTCCTCCCCTACGTGTGCATCCCAACGCCCCAATCGAAAATTAACGCGAGCCAGAACCTAATCTGTTCCCTGGATCACCGTCAGCAAATCCTCGTAGCTGTGCACCACGTCACAGCGCTCGCCCTCGGAATCCCAGAACACGTAGTCCTGGATGCAGCGGCTCGTCTCCAGCGCGCGGCCGACGTTGCCGGGTATGCGCTCGGCGAAGATGGTGGAGTCGTACCGCTCATCAAGCTTGTGGTACGCGATGTGGTCGACCACCATCGTCGCCTTCTCGGCCAGGATGCAACGGGAGACCTTGGTCACAGTATGTTCCAACCTCCGGACGAGAGCAGTGGGATGAGATATACAGAGGCTTCTTTTCGGCCTGAATTGCTTCAAATATCTCTGGTTGAATCGTTCTGATACCAAATCGATACTGCATTAGATGCTACGCCTGAACGGCCTTCGTGGTCGAGGACTTAATTTGCTTGAGACCGACGAGCGCGATGCCGAGCGTCACGACGGCGAGGACGGCGACGGTCGCGAACCCACCGGTGTGCCCGTACGCGTCGATGAACGGCCCGGCGATGGCAGAGCCGCACGACGAGCCGATGGCGCAGAGGGTCCCCGTCCACGCGACAGCCTCGGTAAAGCGCATGGGCGACACCAGGTGCATCACGATCTCGTTGCCGTTGACGAAAGTCGGCGCCTGGCACAGGCCAGCCGCCAGGTAGATTGCGCCAATCACCCACAGGCTCGGTGCGAGGACGAACAGGCTCAGGCCGCAGCACAGCACCACGAGGCAGGTGTAGAACCTCCGCCACAGCGGGGTCTTCCAGCGGATGGCGCCGGAGAAGAGCGCGCCGACGAGCGAGCTAAACGAGAAACAGGAAATCACGAGGCCCGAGACCTGCGGCATGCCCACCTCACGCGCGAACGCCACAATGGAGACACTCGTTGCGTTCTGGAACGCGCCGAGCCCGAAGTACACGGCGCACAGCGCGACCATACCCGGTCCCCAGATCGACTGCGGGCGCGTGACGGGATTCGCGCGGCCGGCGCGCCTGGAGCCGTCTGCGCCCGTGGCAGCGTCCGCGCCCGCGTCGAGCACGCCGCCGACGGGTGCCACCTCGCGGCGCTCGGCACAGCTGTGGCGGGTGAGCTGCGACTGCGACGGTGGGAGCGTCGTGACCTCGGTGAGCACCATGATGGCGCCGATGACCGCGCAGACCGCCCCGAAGCGGATGGCGAGCGCGGCGGAGATGACGGCGAGCGTCGACGACAGCGGGTTTCCGATGACCCACATGCACTCGTCGAACGCAGAGCACAGCGACAGCGACGTGGAGATCTTCTTCTCGTCGCCGCGCAGCAGGTAGCGCCAGCGCGTGCGGCTCATGGCGCCCCAGGGCGGCGTAAACGCGAGGAACGGCACGATGCAGAAGAG
>CABUTL010000026.1 GCA_902494375.1 uncultured Collinsella sp. | reverse complement strand
GGAATGTCGACACCGCCGATGATACATCGACGCCCCTCCACCAGACGGTGGACGTCGTAGCCATGGCCAATGCGCAGGTTACTGAACATGGGGAAGGTCCTCTCCCTCGGCCATGCGGCCAAGCAGAATCGCGGTTACGGGACGCAGGTCCTCGGGCACCGTCACCTTAAGGTTATCGCGCGGACTCTGGACGCAGCGGACGCGCCCACCCATGCGCTCGACCAGCGACGAATCGTCGGTACCGATAAAGCCCTCGGCGATAGCAGCGGCGTGAGCGCGCTTCATAGCATCGACGCTAAAGATCTGCGGCGTCTGCGCGGCCCAATAGAGCTCACGCGGCGGCGTCTCGACGATATTGTCGCCATCGACGATCTTGAGCGTGTCGATCGCGGGCTGGCCGCACACGACGCCGTCGAGAGCACGGTCGCTCACGAGCACGTCGATAGCGTGGTCGATGGCCTCGGTCGTAATGAGCGGACGAGCGCCATCGTGAATGGCGACGTATTCAAAGCCCGCCGGAACCGCATGCACGCCGGCACGGGTGGAATCCTGACGGGTATCGCCGGCATCGGCAAAGCTGATGGGCGTGTCATAGTCAAACGGGTCGATGGCCAGGCGGCGCATCTCGGCACGACGCTCGGCAGGGCAAACCACGACGATGTGGCCGACCTTGTCGCTACGATCGAACGCACGGATGGACCAGCTCATGAGCGGACGGCCCGCCACGTTAACGAGCTGCTTGCCGCCGGGATTTCCAAAGCGCTGGCCGCTGCCGCCAGCAACGACCACGGCGCATACGGGCGCCATTATGCGTTCCCCTGTTTGGTGCCCTTCATGCGGTACAGCGAGTCCGCAAGAATGGCAGGGTTGTTGACGCCAAAGTCGCCCAGGCGCTCCGGATCCTCGCTAATGTCGTCCATGAGCTCCTGCAGCGAGCCATACTCGTCGACGATCTTCTCGGCCACGCCGTCGCGCACGACGGACACGCGCGAAAGCGTGCGCAGGCCCAGCGGCGTCATGACGGAGTCCTCGTCCAGGTCGTCATAGCCCAGAACTGCCGCCACGTGCTGCGGGTCGGATAGGTCCTTAGGCGTCATACGGGCAAGCTCAGCGCGGATCTTCTCGGCGTTTGCCTCGGAAGAATCGCTTGCGTAGTCGCGGATCATCAGGTCGTATTCGGTATCCATGCTGGAGCCCGCGAGCTGCTCAAGCTGCATCTGCACGAGCTTGCCCTGGTTGCCCAGCTTGACGATGCAATCCTTAAGCTCGGTCTTTGCCTGCTGCATGATCTCGAAACTCGAGAAAATGCCGGTGATGTCAGCGAGCGTAACGTAGTCGTCGAGCTCGAGGGCCGTCAGGCGCAGCAGGGAGCGATCGAGCGACTGGCGGGTTGTCTGGAGCGTGGCGACGAGCTGGTTGACCGAGCTCATGATGGTGGTGACGGGCTGGATCTCGTAGCTCTTACCGTGAACGTACACGTTAACGACGGCACGACGGGCAGAGACCGAGATTACGATGGCGTCCGTGAGCACCGACATGCGAGCGGCGGTACGGTGACGCATGCCCGTCTCGCTCGTGGCAAGCGAGGGATCGGGATTGAGGTGGAAGTTGGCGCGCAGGATCTGGGTGAGGTCGCCGTCGATGACGATGGCACCGTCCATCTTGGAGAGCTCGAACAGACGGTTCGAGGTAAACGAAATGTTGAGCGGGAAGCCGTCGTTACCGGCAGCGAGCACGTTTTCGGTGTCGCCGACGCAGATAAGGGCACCCAGGTGACCGGCGATGATCATGTCGAGGGCGGTGCGGATCGGCTGACCGGGGGCAGTCAGGCGGATGGCCTGTTCCATACGCTTTTGCAGCTCGTTCTTATCCAAGGCATCGCTCCCATCGTATACGCTCCATAAACGTCAATAAGTTTCTCACGGTTTGCCCCTGTGACGCCCGCAAAATCCGATGCTTACAGAATGAGCGAACACAGCTGAGAGCCCCAATCCAAATGAGCTGCTTATGTGGTAGCATCGGGATTCGCATAAATGAGGGAGTAGTCGCGTGATCGGGTTCGCCTCCGGTGGCGCGGCAAGTCAACACACTGGCCGATGCGGCCTGGCTTGCCTTAATGAACGAGACTCGTGGCTGTGCGCGCAACGCGTACGCCACGGGTCTTTTTTGTTACTCCCCCAAGAGGTACACGCGGGCCCGCCCGCAGAGAGGGAGCCAGACTATGGGACTCGCAGAGCTCGTGTTGCTCGCCGTTGGCCTTTCGATGGACGCCTTTGCCGTTTCCATCTGCAAGGGCCTTGGCATGAAGAAGATCAACCTTAAAGTCGCCGTGGTGCTCGGCCTGTTCTTTGGCGGCTTTCAGGCCGGCATGCCCGTAATCGGATGGGCGCTCGGCAGTCAATTCATGGGCTTCATCGGACCCATCGACCATTGGATCGCCTTTATCCTTTTGGCCTTCATCGGCGGCAAAATGCTGTGGGAAGCCTTTACCGAAGACGAGGATGGAGGCGACGGCAAGGATGCCGAAAAGATTGACCTAGGCGAGTACCTGATCCTCGCCATCGCCACCTCAATCGACGCCCTGGCCGTGGGCATCTCGTTCGCCGCGCTTTCGGTCGACATCGTTCCCGCTGTATCGCTTATCGGCGTCACAACGTTCATCTTCTCCGTTGCCGGCGTAGCGATCGGCCACACCTTTGGCGCGCGCTACGAAAAACCCGCCACCATCGTGGGCGGCGTCGTGCTCATCCTCATCGGGCTTAAGATCTTGCTTGAGCATCTGGGGATCCTCGCGATATAAAAAACGCCTCTCATAAGCCAACGTCAATGTAGGAGTCTCATGCAGAGTTTTGCATAATGCCTATTCGTGCAGACTTTTGCATGTCATACTGATATGCAAAAGTCTGCACGTTAGGAGATAGCCGTGGATACCCTTCCCATCACCACACCGCGCCAAGCTGGCATCTACGTGCGCCAGGCACGCGAGACTCAGGGTCTCACCCGTGCCGCCTTCGCCAAAAAGGCCGGTGTTTCGGAGCGCCTGCTCGCATCGCTCGAGCTAGGAGACGCCACCGGCATTCGACTCGACAAGTTGCTGGCGATTTTCGACGCTCTTGGACTGGCACTCGCAGCACAAGGGGATATCGGCGAAGCGAAAAACGAGCGACCAGTCGACGCCCCGCATGCCAATCCGCTGCCTCGCAGCATCCCCAGGCGCCATCACACTCAACGTCCTCATCATCGCAACCGTCGCAGCGCAGCCATTCCGGCTCTCGCAGATGCCCCCTTTACGTCCGAGCTCTACGACAAGGCCTTCGCCGATTTCGCCATGTCCAATCTCGGAGTCTCGATTGCCACAAACGCATCTAGCCAAACCATGCCCGAAGGGAAATAGCCAATGGCCAGAACATCACTTCGGACCATTATTTGCGGCGTGCCTGCGGGAACGCTCACGCAAGATGAGAACGGTCTTATCAGCTTTACCTACGATCATGACTATGACGGGCCAGCCCTATCGACCAACATACCCGTATCAAATCGCACATACGGCCAACAGGTCATGAATCCGTACTTGTTTGGCCTTCTACCCGACAGCGAGGACCAACGAAAAGCGATTGCCGCCGAATTCAACGTTAGGCCCAACAATCCCGTTGCTCTGCTCAGCCATATCGGACTCGACTGTCCGGGCGGAGTACAGTTTTGTGCCGAAGAAGACGTCGACGCCGTCCTGCATCGCGACGGCGAATACCGCCCTATAGACGACCACGATATTGCTCTCCGTCTCAAGTCGATCAGAGATGACCACGAGGCATCGTGGATGGGTCTAGATGAAAGTTGGTCACTTGGGGGCAATCAGGGCAAGTTCGCTCTCGCCCTCATAGACGGTCGCTGGTGCGAATGCGTGGGTTCCTCGCCCACGACGCATATTTTCAAAAATGGCGTTATCGGATTTAAACTTGAGGCTCTTAATGAGTTTGTCTGCATGAAAAGCGCCCAGCGCGCCGGTATCGCAACGGCAAACGTCGAATATCGTATGTTTGAGGACGAACCTGCCCTCATTGTTGAGCGCTATGACCGCGTGAAAGTCAAAGACGGAACGATCAGGCGCCTACATCAAGAAGACCTCTGTCAGGCACTTGGGGTGATGCCCGCCCAAAAGTACACGGCAGACGGCGGCCCGACCACACGCGACATTCAAGAGCTCCTCGTAAATACGAGCCACCATCAACTTAACCTGTATCTGTTTACGCAGATACTGTTCTTCAACGCCATTATCGGCGCACCGGATGCACACGCGAAAAACTATTCCCTGCTCCTTGGAAACGACGGCGCAGCCATGATGGCTCGAATGTACGATGTCGCGTCGGGTTTGGCGTATGAGCGCATGCGCCGCCGGGCGTGCCTTGCCATGAGCGTTGGCGGCGAAAATCGTGTGGGGCGCATCGGTCCAGGCGCTATCCGCCGATACCACGGTATGGGCGACCCCGCGCTGGAGGCGGCGCTTACCGATGCCGGGCTATCCGAGAAGTTTTGCTCTGCGACCATGATGGACCTCGCCTACGAGGTGCCCATTTGCATGGAAGAGGTCATGGACGAATACGCCGATCTGCCCGGCATGGCGGACCTGCGCGAGCATATGCTCGGCCCCGTCCGCGAAAACTGCCAGCGCACCCTCGACCTCATCAAGGCAGAAATGGACTAGGTGGCCTTAATTTCGCAATTATCAAACAAAAGAGAGGGGACACCCGTCGCAAAAGACCGGGTGCCCCCTCTCATAATGTCATTTGCAATCCGCTAGCACGTGGCTCGGACTGCTGCTAGCGCAACCTTTACGCAGCGAGGCGCTTGAGGACGTCGATGAGCAGCTCGTAGAAGCGCTCGGCAGAAGCGAGCTCCATGCTCTCGTCCGGGGTATGGACATCGGAGAGCGTCGGGCCCACGGCGATGGCGTCCAGGCCGTGCAGAGCCTCGGCAAACAGGCCGCACTCAAGGCCGGCGTGAATGGACTCGATGCGCAGCTCGGAGCCAAAGAGCTCTCGATAGCTCTCGACGAAGACGTCGCGGACCGGCGAATGCTCGGCATAGCTCCAGCCGGGATACTCAAACTCAAACTTGGCGTCGAAGCCCAGGACATCGGCCAGCGTCTGCAGACGGTCCTTGAACTCGTTCTGCAGCGAGGTGATCGAAGAGCGCGGGGACAGCATAATCTTGACCTCGTCATCGGAGGTGGCGACCACGCCGATGTTGGAGGAAACCTCGACGGAGCCGTCGGTGGCGACGTTGCGGCGGATCACACCGTTGGGGGCAAGACGCAGGGCGCGGATGAGGGCAAGCGCGGACTTCTGGTCCATGGCCTCGACCTCAGTGTTGTCGGCAATCTCAACTGTGCAGGTAAAGCCGGGGTCGAAGACCTCGAGCTCGGCAGTAACGTCGGCGATGATGCCCTTTGCGATCTGGGCCGCGGCCTCGGCTGCAGCGTGGTCGGCGTAGACCAGAACGGCCTTGCACTCACGGTTGATGGCGTTGTCCTTGGTGCCGCCGTTAAAGCTAACGATGGCGGGCTCGCCGGCAACCATCAGGCGGTCGATGATGCGGGCCATGATGAGGTTGCCGTTGCCGCGCTCCAGGTTGATATCGCTGCCGGAGTGGCCGCCCAGCAGGCCGGAGATGTCGAGCGTGAGGGTGCTACCGGTCTTGTGCTCGCGCGTGATCGGGCAGGTGTAGGTAACGACGACACCGCCGGCGCAGCTGACGGTGGCAACGCCCTCTTCCTCGGAGTCAAGGTTAATCATGGTGCGGGCGCTAATCTGGGACTTGTCGAGCGTCTCGGCGCCGACCAGGCCAGTCTCCTCGTCGGTGGTGAACACGCACTCGAGGGCCGGATGGGCAATCGAATCGTCGTTGAGCACGGTAAGCATAAGCGCGACGGCGATACCGTTGTCGGCGCCCAGAGTGGTGCCGTTAGCGGTGAGGACGCCGTCCTTGACGACCAGATCGATACCATCGGTCGTAAAGTCGTGCTCGACGGAACCCAGCTTGTCGCACACCATATCGATATGGCCCTGCAGCATCACGGTCGGGGCATTCTCGGCACCGGCAGATGCGGGCTTGCGAATGATAACGTTGTAGACCTCGTCCTGGTACACATCGAGGCCGCGCTCCTTGGCAAACGCAACCAGGAAATCGCTGATGCCCTTCTCGTTGCCAGACCCACGGGGGATCGCGCTGACCTCCTCAAAGAAATGGAACAGCTGGGCGGGCTCGTAGCCGGTAATCTTGTAGTCCATGGTGCCTCCTTGGCGCAACTGGTTAGACAGTAAGACATGCGCCTTGTATATTCCCAGACTTTACGTGCATAAACCAGTCGAAAACGCCGAGCGCCCTCGCATCATCGGCTAACGGTGGACCGCATAGCGTAACGGTCACAACTTCGCAGTTCTACAAATCGAGGCGCCCTTGCCAGAGCGCCTCGATTGCGCGTATCAAATTGTCGCCACGCCCTACAGCGCGCCGGAGCCGGCTTGCATCATGCCGCCGGGGCCCGAGGTCACGCCGCCGCTCACGGGCGCGGCGTTGCCGGTGTGCGGTGCCGCCGGGGCGGTATCGCCACCGAGCGTGCCCGCCGGACGCGGTGCCGGGATCTCGCCCGTGCCGTGGCTAAAGACAAACTTGCCATCGGCCACGTCGCACAGGACGGTATCGCCCTCGCCCCACTCGCCGGCCAGGAGCTCCTCGGACAGCGGGTCCTCGATGAGCTTTTGAATAGCACGGCGCAGCGGACGCGCACCGTTGGTGAGGTCGGTGCCCTCGGCCACGATCTTGTCATAGGCCGCATCGGTGAGCTTGATGTTCATGCCGTTGGTAATCAAACGCTGACGCAGGTCGTCCACCAGCAGGTGCGCGATCTTGGTGAGATTCTCGCCCGAGAGCTTCTGGAACACCACAATGTCGTCGATACGGTTGAGCAGCTCGGGGCGGAACAGGCGCTTGAGCTCGCCCATCGCACGACCCTTGATCTCACTCGAGGTGAGGCCCTGCTCGCCGGTGGTGCCAAAGCCAACGCTCGCATCCTGCGCGATCTCGCGGGCGCCCACGTTTGACGTCATGATGATCACGGTGTTGCGGAAGTCAACCGTCTTGCCCTGGCTATCGGTCAGACGACCCTCCTCCAGCACCTGCAGCAGGATATTGAAGATGTCGGGGTGCGCCTTCTCGATCTCGTCGAACAGCACGACCGAGTACGGGTGACGGCGAACAGCCTTGGTGAGCTGGCCGCCCTCGTCGTGGCCCACATAGCCCGGGGGGCTACCGATGAGCTTGGAGACCTCGAACTCACTGCCAAACTCCGACATATCGAAGCTGATGAGCGCGTCCTTGCTGCCAAAGAGATACTCGGCGAGCGTCTTGGCGAGCTCGGTTTTGCCCGTGCCGGTGGGGCCCAGGAAGATAAAGCTGCCGCCGGGGCGACGCGGGTCCTTGAGCGGCGAGCGGCTGCGGCGCACGGCCTTGGCAACGGCCTCGACGGCCTCGTCCTGACCGATGATGCGCGTCTTGAGCACGCTTTCGGCCTGCAGCAGGCGGCGGCTCTCGCTCTCGGTGAGCGAGGACACCGGCACGCCCGAGGTCACGGACACGATGTCGGCAATCTGGGAGACATCGATGGTGAGCGGGCTGGCGTCGAGCTCGGCCGTCCAGGCAGCCTTGGCCTCGGCGAGCTCAATCTCGGCAGCCTTTTGCTGCTCGGTGATCTCGGCGGCCTTGTTCATGTCGTCGCTCTCGGTGGCCTCCTGCGCGGCGGCCTTAAGCTCCTCCACGCGATGCTCGGCCTCGCGCACCGGCTCGGGCGCGCGGTTGGCGGCGATGCGAGCGCGGGCACCGGCCTCGTCGATGAGGTCGATTGCCTTATCGGGCAGGAAGCGATCCTGGATGTAGCGGTTGGAAAGGTTCGCGGCGGCCTCGATAGCACCCTGCGTATAGTGCACATGGTGGTGCTCCTCGTAGCGCGGCTTGAGCGCGGTCAGGATCTTGACCGTGTCCTCGACGCTCGGCTCCTCGACATCGATGGTCTGGAAGCGACGCTCGAAGGCCGGATCCTTGGTGAGGTACTTGCGGAACTCCTCGGCCGTGGTGGCACCGATGATCTGGAAAGCACCGCGCGCGAGCACGGGCTTGAGCATAGAGCTCGCATCGATAGAACCCTCGGCAGAACCGGCACCGATGATGGTGTGCATCTCGTCGATAAACAAGATGACGTCGTCGGCTTCGGTCGCCTCCTGGATCACGTTCTTGAGGCGCTCCTCAAACTCACCGCGATACTTGGCACCCGCGACAAGACCCGGCAGGTCGAGCGTCCAGATATTCTGGTTCATGAGGTTCTCGGGCACGTTGCCGGCAGCGATCTGCTGTGCCAGGCCCTCGACAATGGCCGTCTTGCCCACGCCGGGGTCGCCCAGAATGAGCGGGTTGTTCTTGGTGCGGCGCGAAAGAATTTCCATCATACGCTGGACTTCCTTTTCGCGACCGATTACAGGGTCGAGCTCGCCATCGCGCGCCTTTTGCGTGAGGTTGGTGGCGAACTGCTTGAGCGTATCGGTGCCACTCCCCTTTTGCTGAGAGGCATCCGAGCCGCTAAAGAACGGCAGGCCCGCACCGGGACGACCAGCACCGGCGCCGGCAAGCGGACGCTTCTTGTCCTGGTCCTTGGCGGTGAGTTTCTCGATAGCCTTTTTGATGGAGGCGGACGACACGCCCAGGCGCATGAGGATGTCCATGGCCATGCCGTTGCCCTCTTCGACGATACCGATGAGCAGGTGCTCGGTCGACACGTAGGTCTGATTGTTCTCGCGCGCCACGCGGAATGAACGCTCCATCACGCTAATGACGAGCGGCGTAAAGGCAAGCTTGGCAGCCTCGGTCTCCTCGCTGGGCTCGGGGACCGTGGTCTGGACCTCCTTGAGGGTGTCCATGATGTCGTCGTAGGAGATATCGAGCGAACGCAGTGCCTCGGCGGCAATGCCCTCGTCCTCCTTGGCAAGCGCGAGCAGCAGGTGCTCGGTGCCCACCTTATTTGAATGAAGATCAAGCGCCTCTTGCTTGGCCATGGACATGACCTTACGCGCGCGATCGGTAAATCTATCTAACATGCTCGTTTCCTTACATGAGTTCATCGAAATCAAAACGCCCGCCCGTCGGCGGCGCTTTTGTCTCTTTACCCACAGGTTGTCTATGTTAACAGCTGGAGGAATATCTATAAACCCGGCTCACATGAATGCAGGTGATGACCGCATCGCGGGACTCACCGCGCGATGCGCGACAGGCGCCCCGCAAGAGAAACCCTAGGCGTCTTTCACCACGTCGGGACTCGTCGCACGCGATGCGCGATAGGCATCGGCCTCCTTGGAGACGCGTTCGAGCAGCTCGGATGTATCGACGCCCTCGACTTGCGCGACCGTTTCCACCGTCTGCATGGCGACCGCCCTCAGGTACGCGCACGCGCTGTCCCCCAGCTGCTCGAGGTCTATCTCCTCGCCGCCCTCCCGGGCAAAGCCGACCGCCATCACAAAGCCCATGATGCCCGAGACCAGAAAGCCCACCGCAAAGCTCGAATCTGTCTTGAGCTCTTCTCCGTCGGGGTGGACGATCTCTCTCACGCGGTCGATGATGATCGTATGGATGCCCTGCACGACCTGCTCGGCGGCACCCGCCCTCATGGTGATGACGATGCGCCGCAGCAGGCAGCGGACGTCGCGCCGGTCGAACGCCGAAAGGTCGCCCTCGCTCGAAAAATGCCAGAGGGCATCGGTGATGAGCTCGTTATCCTGCAGCAGCTGGGCTATGGCGATGGCGACGAGTTCATCGAAATCGTGAAAATAGTAGTAAAACGTTCCGCGATTGCACTGGGCGGCGCGGGTCACCTCGCCAACCGACAGCTCGAAGATGCTGTTGTTCTCGATGAGCTCCCAAAACGCCTCGATGATACGGGTGCGTGCATCGGGCGCATCGGCGTCCTTACGCGGTCTCGCCATGCGCCTCACCGCACCCCTGCGCCTTGGCGTTCATGATGAGCATCTGAAGACGGTTCTCCACGTTGGCGAAGCTCACGTCGGGATCGTAGTCGAGGGGCAGGAACTGCGCCGTGGGATACTGCTCCTTGAGCGCATGGATGAGCCCGCGCCCCACGACATGGTTGGGCAGACACCCGAACGGCTGCAGGATCACGAAGTTGCGGCAGCCGCGCTTGGCGTGCTCGAGAATCTCCGCCGGAATCAGCACGCCCTCGCCCGCGTCGAACGTATGGTGCAGGATCTTATCGCTCGCGCGCACGAGCTCGGGCATGCGCGTCGGCGGCTCGTAGAGCGGGCTCGCCGCGCCCAGGCGGTCGCAACGGTCGTGCGCGAGCTCGAACAGG
>CABUTL010000025.1 GCA_902494375.1 uncultured Collinsella sp. | reverse complement strand
TGCTTCTGCTTGCGCTTCAGCTTCCGCTGCTCGAGGCACGTCGCCCGGAGTTCCTCGCCGGAGGAGAGATGGCCGTTCCCTATGAGACTACGGAACCACCTATATCCGCTTGCTGCGGGCTTGCTTGAGCCAGTTCCTCTTGAAAGAGCCTATACCTCCGAAGAACTTGTTGTACGTCTCGCCGTTCTCCTTGGCCTCGTACTTGACTAGGCCAAGTTCGATGGTGCAGAGGTAATCCGCCACTTGCTCGAGGCGGTAGTCGGTCATCGAGGTCTTGCGGCGTCGGACGACCCCTTTTGAGAGGACCTTGCCCACCGAGCGGTCGAGCGCCTGCTTGACGATGTCCTGACCGTTGTCGTAATAGACCTTCACATCGTCGAAGGACTGGAAGAAGCCCAGGTGTTCAATCATGGCGGAGGAGATGTCGCGCCCCATGCGCTCCATTAACCTTGCCGGGTCTTCGAACTGGCTGCGGCGGTAGACGAACGTGATATAGGAGATGGGAAGCTTGCGTGCAAACGAGGAGAAGTAAGCGAGCATGGCCTTGCGCTGCTCGATGCTAAGAAACTCATAGTCCTTGTGTCCGTTCATGAGAGGCTCGGAGTGAAACGGAATGTTAGGGAGATCGACCCTGGCGAGCTTGGCCTCATAGCCCGTGACCGCCTCGGCGATGCTGTCTGCCTGGTCGTGAAAGACGAGTGTGAGCAGCTAGTAGCGAGCTTTGCCGCCGCGGTCGCCTTCACGATGACGAAGTCGCAGGTCGCCATGTTGCCGACGACTAGGTCGTCATGCCAGCTCGAGATGTCGATGCCGTTAAGCCCCACGGTTGGCACCACCCTTCGGGATGACGATGCCCTTGTCGCCTCCGCCGAGTGCCGCCATGATGGGAGAAAGGACCGCCATCACGAGCGCCACGACCAGGCCCCTCACGCTCGGGTCCAGCACGCACCAGCCCATGATCAGGTCGATGTTGGCGATGACCACGCCAAGGACTCCCTGCACGATCGTGCGTGCCAGTCGCCAGTACCACTCGTTGCTTGCCAGAAACTCGTTCATGTCAGCCCACCTTTCCCTTCAAGGACTCGATGTCGTGCATCGCGACAGCCATGTCCTGCTCGAGTACGTAGGTGCGCTCCAGGACCTGGTTGTGCTTCTCGACCTTCTCCGTGAAGGCGTCGAGCTTGACCTCTATGACGGCTCTGCTCTTAGAGTTGGAAAGGATCACCCCAATCAGCGTTACGACACCAGTAATGCACGCCACGATGATTGACTCCATAAAAGAACTGCCTCCCGAGATCGGCTTTTCGTCCTCGGGAGGCAATGTCCGACCGTGTCACAAGTACGCAGATTATGCTCGGAGTTGTCGCTTGACCTTACGTTCTTCTATGCATGATGTCGAGATGCTTTCTACTCATCATCTGAGGTTATAAGGACGCGTGGAATCGCCTCTTCGCTCGGAACCATCTTCTTCACCAGTGCAAAACACTCAGCAAAGTCGTCGCCTGGCAGGCAAAAGACCCTATGCTTCTTTGTTCCATTGGGATATGTGACGGCAAACGTCGTTGAACCCATGTCGGCAACAGACTCCTTGTCATCTAGCTCTAGGATACCGGTGACCTTCTCGGCAGCTTCATCGAACAGCGCACGATAGCCAAGGCCGCTTGGCTGGTATGCCCAGCTCATCGGCAAGTTATGCTCTGATATCTTACGAGGCTTGTATTTGTAGCTGATCCAATCGGGTGTGATGACAACCATGTCGGTGAATGCCTCATCAACGCTACAAAAGCCCGATTCGCCCTTGATGACGATGCGGGACATCGTAGGCATGCTAACTACAGGCAGGTGCTTGTACTCCTCAAAGAATGGATCCTCTGAGTCATCATCAGGCTCTTGGTCATAAACAGTCACGAGCCCTCGGTCCTCTAAGTAGTCAAGCATGGCTTCAATCACATCACGTTCATCCTGCCATTCCATAGTTTGGAAGTATTCGAGATCCTCCGCAGGCCTCGCATGGTCAGGAAACCAGTGGTTGAGAATTCGGGTTGTTTGTCGATCTAGTTCTCTTTCAAGCTCGTGCCTCTTATTCCAGTCCAGACCCTTGTACTCAGCTTCAGAAATGCCATGGATGAGCAGCGTGTCAATAAGCTGACGATAGGAATCAAGCCGTAACTGCTCCGCAAGTTTGTATGGGAATTGCTTCGGGCTCAGATAGTGCTCGCGCCAGTAGTCAAGGACTCCCTCTTCTTTCATGATGTCGAGATTGAGCGTCCATGCGTAGCGACCCGCAAGATAGTCTGGGTAGACGTCGAGCTTCTTTGCAATCTGATCCAGCAATTCGGGACGTATCGTTCCCGACTTCACCGCACGAAGTATGGTTTTCTCTGTTCTGTCAATGTCGGCATCAGCCCCAAGCTTACGTATGCTCGAGTCAAGCCGGCGTATCACCCACTTAAACCACTCGGGGTCAATTTTCTCTCCAAAAGCATCAGTCTCAGCATTGTTCATCTTGACTCCTTTAGTACGGACATTTTGGTGTCCTAATGGCTGTTCACAGAACACAGCATTTCGTACTACCGTGAATTATGTGGCCACGAGGTACGGACATCAAGCCGTGTAATCAATGCAAAACGCTAACGGGCTCCATGTGAGCCCTAGAACGGAGAACTAACAATGGCGACTAACACGCTGGTACCGCATTACGAGGACAATGACATGGATCGCAAGGATCTCGCCGACTTCGCCAAGCAGAGCATGGATAAGGCCATGGACACCAATCACTCTGTTGTCATGCGCCAGATGGAAGTCCTGAGCATGCAGGCCGACGAGACGCAGGCCCTGCTCCAGAGCGGCAATCTGACCGACGAACAGTTCGATAAGGTCATGCAGGAGTCTGAGAAGATTCGACAGGCGATGTCCGATACCACGACGAAGCTGCATAAGTCGAACTTCGAGTTGGTTGTGGGCACCTGTGCCGTGCTGTTCTTTGGCGGTCTGTTTTTTACGCTTCGCGCTGCTTAGCCGGCATGTATGAGGGGTGATTAATCCATTGTCCCTCATACATGTTTTCATGCCGAGATGTTGCATTCCAACGTGCTTGCAGCATCTATGCGGAAGTGCGCGTGTTCCGTCTTGCTGCTGGCCCACACCGTGCCATATCCGACGACAAGTCCCTCACTGGGAAAGATGGTCGCAACTCTATCGTCCGTCTTCATCGCTGTGTATCTCAATGGTGAGGCTCAAGTTGTTACTCATCGCTGCCTTTGTCATCAATCTCGCGCAGACGCAAAAGCCAGCGTCTCATGCTCCCGTCCCCAAAGAAGCCGAGCAGTGCCCCATCGCAGAAGCGTTCTGCTCTCACGGCTCCGAGCAGAAGCGCCATCACCGCCTGGCCGTCAAGTTCCGATACATCTGCCCCAGACATTGCTTGGCTGCTCCACTCGAGTCCGTTGCGTTCAAGTATGTCATGGTAATGCGTGAGCTCGTACTCTGAATGCTCGTCGACGAAGTCGTAGATTGCCTGTTCAACGTCAGCAACCGTCGTTCCGTAATTCACGTAGGGCATCTTGATTGGGTCGTTCATGGTGCCCTTGCTCTCTCGGTCTACAACCCAGTTGCCAAATCCCTCGGCATTCTCAATCGCAGGCAGATGTTTTGTCAGGCTCTCAAACATAAGCCGCCTCTGTTGAGAAATGAGCTTCAGCAATACCGTCGAGCTGCGAACGTATTGTCTCGAAGGGCTGGTTCAGGTCCAATGTCCTCACGCTTATCTGGTTACCGCTCATCTGATACACACCATCAGGCTGCACGTCTTCGTCGGTCTTGGCGTAGAGCAGCATGCCCGACACGCTATGCTGGTCGTGAGTGCTGGCGAGCTCCGCTTCCTTGTTCTTCACGTAGGTGAAGATCTGGTACAGGTTTCCGGAGTGGACGCTTCGCTTGTCGAACTGCTGTTGCGTCGTGTGACTGTAGTACTTCGCGTCGATGATGAGGACGGTCCTGCCCCGTGTGAGCGTTATGTCGGTGTGCATGGCGGGGAGCATATCGCCGAAGCCGTCGTCGAGTGCCCAGCTGATGTACGGCGCCCCTGCGGAAAGCTCTGGGTGCTCACGTCTGTAGTACTCGAGGATGAACTTCTCGTACAGGTGGCTCATTCGCTGCTCGTCGAGGAAGTCCATCATGCGGAGACTCCCGCTCTCCCGCGTCTGGAGAAGGCCCTTCGCGACCAGCCAGCACACGTTCATGAGCATACGATAAGTCTGGTTGTTCCGGTCGAAGCGCATGTGCCAGTCTTCGCCCGAAAGGTTCACGTCTTCCACGTCCACGAAGTACGGAAGCAGCCGTCTAAGTGCCTTCTTGCGCGCCTTGTCGATGTCCGAGCGAATCAAGAGCATGATCGTCGCCTTGAGGATGCGGTTCATGCGCGTGTCCGTGCTGAACTCGTCGTAGCTGCAAATCAGCTGCCTGCGCAGAATTGAGCGCGTCTTCAAGGACTCGGACAGCTCAATCTTGCCCCTCGGTGAGGAGAGCATATCCTTGCGGTCGACGTACTCTCGGCCAAGACCGCGCTTGAGCTGCAGGCTCACGCCCCGTGACAGTATCTCGGCGAGGAGGTCGGCGGTGTTGTCGAACTCCTCGGCTGCGATGTCGCGGTAGCCCTGCCCTTGCAGCGTTTGGAACGCATAGGCGAGCATGTGGTAGATGTTCTGTATCCGGATCACCGGATTGACCTGCGCAACTTGCCGGCCCACTCGTCGACCTTGGTGGGCTCGTCGAACCAGTACTCGCGCAACATCGGCACGAGCTCGTAGTTGACGATTGCTGAGAGCTTATCGTCCGTCACGTCGTCCGGGGACATGCGGCAGAAGCAGCTATGGCCGATGCAGAAGCCGTCTCCCAGCGACTCGTCGGACGCGATCGCCTCGTTCAGCTTCACGACGCAAGAGATGAGCCTATCGAACTTCTCACTGGCAAGTCCCTCCTGATAGGTGATGAAGCTCTTCGCATCGAAGGCGGGACGGAGGTCGAAGAACGCGAAGCGGCGGCGCAGGGCGTAGTCGAGCATGGCGAGCGAGCGGTCCGCTGTGTTCATCATGCCAATGAGGTATACGTTGCTCGGGACGTAGAACAGCTCGTGCGAGTAGAGGAGCTGCAGCGTGTTCCTGGGCCCGCGCTTGTCGTTCTCGATGAGCATGAAAAGCTCGCCGAAAATCTTCGAGAGGTTGCCACGGTTGATTTCGTCGATGATGAAGAAGTAGTCGTTGTCAGAATCGTCCTTCGCATTCTTGCAGAAGTTGTAGAACGCGCCCTTCTCGAGGTCGAAGCCCTGCGCGTTCGGGCGGAACCCCTCTATGAAGTCTTCGTAGCTGTAGCTCTGGTGGAACTGCACCATCATCACACGCTCGGCGTCCTTTACGCCCATCATGGAGTAGGCCAGGCGCTTTGCGGCGAAGGTCTTGCCCACGCCTGGGGCACCCTGCAGGATGATGTTCTTCTTCGCGCGCAGGACGTTGACGAGGGCCCTGTAGTGCTCGCCGTCCATGTAGACCTCCGAGAGGAAGTCCTCGGACGTGTACGCTGGGTATTCAACCTCCTCCGTGTCTTCCTCGACTTCGCCGCCCTCGTCCTCGAAGAACGAGTTGAGCTTCTCAACGAGGTCGGGATAGGCGGTGATGTCCGTCAGGGTCTTCATGGCGAGGAGGTCTTCCGTGTGCCACTCTCCTCTGTTCGTCCAGCGTACCCTGCGGATGTTCGGATAGGAGTCGCCATTTTCGTCGAATTGGTAATTCCCCTCAACGATGCCGCGACCAATAATCACGCTGCGGCCCCGCTTAGCAAAGACAACGTCACCCGGCTTGATCTCGCGCGAGAACTGCCAGAGCGCAAGCGCGGAGTTCTTCTGCGAGTACTTGCTACTGTACAGGGTGCGCAGGTTTTTGCGGATATCTTCCTTGCTGGCGTATTTCTCGACGTTGCCGAGCTTGCTCCAACCGACGCCCATTACGCCACGTGCGTAGAAGTCATCCCACCTCGCGGCACCGTCTCCCGGGGAGTAGGTCCAGTAATGTGTGGTCTTGACCCCCTCGTCTCCAAGGGAATTTTCTTCCGCCTTCTCGGCTGCAGCCTTCTCGGCGACCTTTCTCTCACGGTTGACGCGCTCAGACTCCACGAAGGCGGCAGCCGTCAGCGAGGGGAAGTCTGCGTACGGGCATTCGTTGCTTCCGAGCTCTGATTTGACAGTATCGCAAATAGCGAGATAGCGTTCTCCGTCGTGAATCGGTGAGCCCTTCTCCTTTGGCGCTATGCCGGCAATGGTGGAGCCAGCCTTTGCCACGTCGGCCATGAACCAACGGTTGCGCGAGTCCAGGCTGATGAAGTTGTAGGGCCTCGCCCAGTAGAGGCCCATGGTGAGCTTCCAGCCAAGTGCGAACTGGATGACGGCGGTATCGAATGCCTCGACGAAGGCCTTCCGGGTTTCCTCGTTGTCGTCGGCGGCCAGTGCAAGTTCGGCCTCGAAAACATGCCAAAGGTTATCGATGTCATTCTCGCCGCGCCGGTCGTCGTTGGCGAAGGCATAGAAGGTCGCGTTGAGGTTGTTGAGCACGGGGATGCCCTTGAAGTCCGTGGGCTGATCTGCCCCAATGTCGAACACCTCGGCGATGCCGGCGATGATCTTTTGCCGGTTTGCGTCTGTGATGCCCTTGTTGAAGAGGCCGAAGACGGTGAACGGATCGATGTCTTGGAGCTCATCTGCCTCAAGCTTAGGGAGACTCATCCCGATCGATTCATAGACAGTTGCTAGCTTGTTTATCAAATCGTCGCGCCTGTCTCGATAGGTCAGCAGCTTGTCAGATAACTCTTCATAAAAGCTAATCCAAGTAAATTCTGTGCTGGTCATTATAGTCACTGCCTATCTTGTGCCTCTGCCAAGGCGCCTTGCTTTCAATGTCTTTCCATATGCGTCTACATGCGCGACAGGTATCTTATCGAATCTAAGTACACCAACGAGTATCTTTGCATCAATGTAATCCAACGCTTCGTCGATATTGCGCCCATTTCTTACTACTCCGTCAATTATGCTGATAACGTTTCTTTTTAGCTCGGGATTAATGTTCAATAGACCGGTATTGAGAACATGGATATTGCCAACTTTCTTGGGCAGAATCTCAAGCACACCGCCCCACAGCTTCTGCCGTAAAGCTCCGTGAATGCGAACGCAATGCTGTTGTAATAGGCGATAATAGAACAGACGTTCGATAAAATAATATAATATCAGATAGCGGGCACGGTTTCAATCGAATCCGTGTCCGCTGCTGTATGTGTGCCCTTGCACGCCCAATATGTGCCGTAAAAGCCGTCTTCTTCAACGTCAAAGTGAATGCGCTTCATTTTGCTTCTCAAAATGATATTTTCACGATTTGCATTTTCATCCCGTTGTCACCGACCCTTGCGAGAAACCGGAAAAAGCCGCTGACAGAAGGGTCTCTCAAATCGTTGTAGCCCAGCATATAGCCGCGACTTGTGACCTGCAGACGGCTGTTCCACGTGCCGATTTCCTTGGCGGCATCCGAAACCGCAAAATATGCCCCCACATCCTTGATTTTTGCAGTCCTAAGCCATGTTTTTGCGATCATCTTTACTGCCGTCCGATTGGCAGCATCAAAGACCAGCACACCGCATGGGAAAGCGTTCGCCATTCCCCGCACCAGTTCCCGGACCTCTTGGGTCAGAAAGTAATAGAACACCCCGGAGGCAAAGAACACCGCCCCGCCGGAGGCATCGATTTTGCCAAACCATGCGGTGTCTTTCAGGTCGCAGGGGATATTTTGTTCCCGATCCCCGGCGGGCAGTAGCTGCTGCCGCAAGGCAATCACATCCGGGAAGTCCAGATTGTAGATCTTGCATCTACCGTTGTCGCAGGTTCTGCCGGTGTTGTCCAACCCGCAGCCCAGATTGACCACCGCCGCATTGGGATGGCCTTTCAGGTAATCCCGCACCTCGAAAGCAAGGTCACTCTGCCGCATGGCCACCTCCAGCGCACCAAAGCGCTGCATCAGGCTGCGGGAGTTTTTCTCTGCCTCTGAAAAGTCGTAGTCGATCTGGTCGAGCAGGCGAACCGCTGTTTCATCCCTGTAAAGGTTCGGGTACAGCTCCGTACACAGCTTTCGGGAATACAGCGGGAGGATCAGCGTCTCTTGCACGGTGTTTTTCTCAATTTTACATTTCATAGGTTTCTTCCTCAGTGAATAAAAACTGTCATAATTGCCGCCAGCACAGCCGCTATGACCGTCATGCCTATCGCCATGTGCAGGATGGATGCAAAAATGCCCGTGCTTGATACCCTTACTTCCGCGCCGTGACGCAGAGCCACCTTTTCTTTTTGCGTATCTGCACCTCGTGAAAACCCGCCTGCTCCAGACACGCCTTTAATTCAATGTCCTTGTAGATGGTCATGCCGCCAATGATCTCCGTCCACCTTTCGTCCTTGTCCGTATCGCCATTGCTCTCGTTGCAGATAAGAATTGTCCCGCCTGGCTTCAGCGTCCGCCGGACCTCACGGAAGCATCGGGGCAAATCAGGCCAAAAATAGACGGTCTCAAAGGCCGTGACAGCATCGAAACAGCTATACTCAAACGCCATATCCGCCACACTGCCTTGCAGAACGGCGCAACGCCCCTCCTGAATTGCAATTCGGTTGAGCTTTCTAGTCTTCTCCACGCTGACGGGTGAATAGTCGATGCCCTTGACGACGCCATGCGGGCATTTTTTCAGCAGCCGTTTTATGTTCGCCCCGCCGCCGCAGCCGCAATCCAGCACCTTGGCATTTGGCGCAAGTCGTAGAAATCGAAGTCCCCACCGCGCCACAGGGCTGTGGCCCAGATTCATCATGGCAACCATAAGTTTTCCGCCGAGGCCCACGGGCTTGCGGGTGTTTTCAAAGAACGACATCTGGCCCCTCCGATTTCGTGCATTCCGCATAGGTCAACGGGAACGAGGCCTTCAGCACCGCGCTTTTCTGCACCGCCCAGCCGTTTTGACGCAGGAAACGTAGGTATTCCTCGCTTGTCCATCTGCTGTGGAGAGGGAATCCCGCCATACTCATGAAAAAGGCTTTTGCCTTGCCGGAAACCGAGTTCCCCGCGTGGGTGAAGGTTGGAGCGATGAGCACGCCGTCGTCCTTCAGCACCCGCCTGATTTCATGTAGGGCCTTTTCCGGATGCGGCACTATGTGAAGCGCGTTGGACGCGATCACCACATCAAAGGACTTCTGTGCATAGGGCAGGCGGAACATATCTTGTACGGAAAAGTGCAGCTTTGCGGATTGATTGTCCCGCTTTGCTTCAAGGATCATCTTTGCAGAAGCGTCCGTAGCCTCGATGTGCGCCGCCGCATTTACGATGCTCTTTGCGATAAGCCCCGTGCCGGTGGCAACCTCCAGTACGGTTTTTGCTTTCACTACCGGCCGGATCAGCCCATACATCTTCTCATACGCCGCCCGGTCGTTTCGCATGAAACGGTCATACCGACCGGCGTTCTTATCCCAGAAACCCTCGCGTTCGTGCATGGCTGTCGCCCCCAAACAGTTAGAGCCATCTAACTATAACACACGAATCATGCAGTAAGTCCTTGTGCCCGTTCATGAGGGGCTCGGAGTGGAACGGGATGTTGGGGAGATCGGCCCTGGCAAGCTTGGCTTCGTAGCCCGTGACCGCCTCGGCGATGCTGTCTGCCTGGTCGTGAAAGACGAGTGTGAGCAGGTAGTAGCGAGCTTTGCCGCCGCGGTCGCCGCTCTCGTCGACGAAGATGCTGAGCTCCTTGGCCAATGGGGACTCCTAATGGAATGGATAAAAAAATAGCCGGGGGACTCCCCCGGCACTTGGAGGTAGCTCAATGGGCCACCAATAACCTTATAGCATGCTCTGACGGTGAGTGCAAGGAGGCGAGCCGGTACATGGCGTCGCGGCTGATGCGCTGCATCGCGCACGCCTCGTCGGCGCCGAATATCGCGTTGGTCGATGCGATGAGCCTCACCTGGCTCCTGTTAATGCTCTTGGTCATGGTCATCCTCGAGCTCCTTTCGTCTCGAGGCTCCCTCGCGTGCCCGGCCGCGGGCGGCTCCCGGGGCGGTCGCGGCCGTCATTTGCGACGTGCTTGAGGCGGAGGCATCCGATCAGGCCGGCCTTGCGTCCTGGGTCGCCAACATCCGTGCAGCGGCGGACGAGATGGCGAATCGCATCGCCGACATGCTCATGCACATGGGCGGCGACTAGCCAGGGCGATCCCCGCAACGGGCATTATTATCCGGGAAGCGTTTGATTGCGAGGCACTCCGGTGTGAGGGCCTGAGTCGTCAGGCCCCGCACAGGGGGACCGCGATGGTGGCCACCGCGCCGCCCGAGGGGCTGTTGGCGAGC
>CABUTL010000024.1 GCA_902494375.1 uncultured Collinsella sp. | reverse complement strand
TTGATAGGTCCCGAAGAGCTCTTATCGCCCCGCCAGGATGGCGATGCGGGGCAACACCTATACTCGCAGGACGGCGCTTTCTGCCCTATAGTGTTTGGTGAGCAATATCGTTCAATTTTGAAACACTCGGTCGTGCGACCGTCGGCGGTTGCATGTCGCCGCGGACAGGGGCAAATCATGGATAGCGATGCCAAGCTGAACATCTTGACCGAGGCCCTGGCTGCTGCCGGGGCCTCGGCATTGGCAATCGATGCGCGTGGAGACGTCGCGATCTCGACCATGAATGACGCGGCGCTTGAGCGGGATGTGGCGGCTTTTGTTGCCGAACGCCTCGACCGTATAGGAGACGGCGCGCGTCTTGTTATGGGGCGTGCGGGTACGCGCCTGAGCCTGACCGTTCGCCCCACCGACAAAGAGGGCGGGGGCCTTTGGGTCGTCGTGGTCCGCGAGGTGCGCGGTGCCGCGGCGCATGCGGGCATCGAGTGGCTCAACGCCGACGAAGTTGAGGCCCGCTACGAATCGAGCGCGTACGGCATCGTTGAGGGTGCCGCTGCGGTGGCTGCACCGGTTGCCGAGAGCTACGCGCGCGGTGTGCCCCTTATGCTCGAGGGCGAGCTGGGAGCGGGTCAGGTCGAGATCGCCAAGCGCCTCTATCTGGACGGTCCTTTTGCCGATCAGCCCTTTGTTTCCATCGCGCTCGATGAACTCACCGATCGCGGTTGGCGCCATGTGCTCAAAAGCTCCGAATCGCCGCTGTTCCAAACAGGGCTGACCCTTTGCATTGAGGGCTGGAACGCGGTTGGCCCCCAGCGCCTCCGCGAGCTGGTCTCCACGATGGCCGACACCGCGTTGGCGACGCGCTGCCATGTGGTGCTGACGGCGAATGACATGCCGGGCGGCAGCGAAAGTGATCAAGCCGCCTTTGTGACCGAGCGCTTCGCCTGTGCGGTGAGCGTGGCGCCGGCAATCGCCGAGCAGGGAGCCGCGTCGACGAAGGTTGCGCGCTATTTGGAATATCTCGCCGATGCATTTGGGACGGCAGCGCCCGCGCTGTCTGCCGCGGCGATGAAGACGCTCGATGCTTATCGCTGGCCGCGCAACTATCTGCAGCTCCGCGAGGTCTCGGAACGACTGTATATATTGGTGGGGGCGGGCACGGTAGACCGCGCTGTGGCGGAGGAAGTGCTCGCCCAAGAGGACGTGATTAAGACCGCAACCTTTGGCGCCCCGACGCTCGAAAGTGACCTGTATATCCTGCGACCGCTGGCCGATACCGAGCGAGATATCGCGCATCTGGTTGTAGACCATCTCCACGGCAACCGAACCCGTGCGGCGGAGGTGCTGGGCATAAGCCGTACAACGCTGTGGCGCTTGCTGAAGGACGATGACCGTTGGGCGAGGCGCCCGTGACCGCGCGCGACGCGTGTGCTACAGTCCAAAGCGTTATTGTTTCGATTTGGTTACGGCGTGCGAGGGCATATGGCTGAGACTTCAAAACCGAGCCGCAGAAGGCGGAGTGCCGCGCCGGTCAACCGACGCACGACATCGGTGACGTGGGGCAAACACGCCTCGGGGTTTGATGGCTCGTTCAAGCGCACTAAATACGGCTATCCTTCGGCAAGCGCCCGCTTGGCAATGCAGGCAGAGTCCTCGCTGTGGGGCCGCAAACGCGTGGTGGGCTCAAAGCTCAAGCACGACGGAACGCTCGGCTACATCAGCCGCGGGGCGGCTCGTCGCAGCGGGCTCAATCCCGCTGGTTGGCATCGTTATGTGCCGATCGCGGTCATCGTTGCAGTGATCGTCATCGCACTCGCTGCGCTTGGCTACGCCGGCGGTGGCGCCAACTTGGACGCAGTGTTTAAATCGCCCGAGCTCGCGCATGTAGGTACAGAAGTTGTCGAGGGCGCTCAGACCCAGACGGGCGTCGCACCCCAGCGCGGTATCGTTGCGGCGGCCTCCACCATCGCCGATGCACAAAAGGACGAAGACAAGCAAGGCGACGACGCCGAAACGGCCCAGACGAACGAAACGACGACAACTCCATCGGCAAGATAAGTTGCGAGTGGAGCAGCAAATTTGGGACGGGGCTTTTTTAGCTGCCCAAGACAGTGGCTCATTCGATGTCAGTCGCCAAAAGCGAGCGAGCCGCATTTGCGCCAAGGTGACGTGAAATGAGAGGGCGCTGACCTTCTGGTCGCGCCCTCGAAATTGAACGTCAGATTGGCGTGAATGCGGCCCGCGCAGCGTCAACGAGCCCGCCGTTCGGTAGAACGGCGGAACTAATTACCTTACGTAGATGATGTTGTCACGGCGCGGCTTTGCCTCGGGTAGCGTGTCCTCGGCATAGCCCAGAATGCAGTGACCGACACCGCGCAGGCTGCCGTCGGCGGGCAGGCCCCAGCTGGCCAGCAGCTCCAAGCCCTCGGGCGAGTCAAAGACCTCATGCGCGCGGTGAATCCAGCACGAATCAACGCCCAGTGCATAAGCGGCGTTGAGCAAGTTGCCCATGGCGAGCGAGCCGTCTTCCAGATGTGTGGGCACGCTGCGGTCAACCAACACCACAACAACGGTCTTGGCGCCATAGAAGGGGTCGCCGTTGCTGCCCATGACCTGGGCGTTGAGCTGTGAGAGACGCTCGACGGTCGCGGGGTCGGTGACGGCGACAAACGTCACCGGCTGGCGGCCCATGCCGCTCGGTGCATATTGGCCGGCTTCGATAATACGTGCAAGCTTTTCGGCCTCGACGGGACGATCGCTGTAGTTGCGGCAGCTGCGACGGTGAATGAGTGCTTCGATGGTCTCCATGGTGTCTCCTTGCGGTGGCGTTGCAGATGCCACGTTCATACCCGTCGGGCTCAAACGATAGACGGTCAATTGCCCGGCCAAAAGGATAGATTCCAATTGGGAAAGTAGGTTTGCATAAAAGTACCTTCAGAATGTGACAAACCAATGGGATGGTTAAACGTTTTATCCCGTCTACCCTGCGGTTTTTTACCACTTGCCTAAATGACGAACGCATAACCTCTGATAAAGGTTTTACTAAAGGAGTACCAACGTTTATCAATGCGCCGTGGTGGCGCCGGGCCAGGAGGTAACTATCATGTTCCAGGCTGGAGATGTCGTCGAGACCGACTTCGAAGGATTTCTGAAGCTGCTGCGTTCCAAGACGCGCGCTTTCGTGTCGATCAACGATCACGAGTACTACATCACGCACACCGATGGCTATTGGCGTGTTCAGGATTGCGAGGCCCTCAACGACAAGGGCCACTTTACTGACTGCTCCGAGCTGGTCAACACGGTCTGCGAGGTCGTCGAGCTGCCGTGGATTGCCGGCAAGAGCCTGCATGACAGCTTCTCGGGCGCTACGGTCTATGAGGCCGTCGCCGCTTAGTAGGCAATAAAACCCGATTTTCACGTGACCGCTGGTGCCACCCCCGCGCCGGCGGTCTTTTTTGTCGATATGCTTATGTAGAGCCGACCATAGACAACGAGCTTATTGACGATAGTCAAAACTCGGACTAATGTAGAGATACAAATTGGTCAAAACTCGGACTATCGAATGGTGGGAGAGATGAATAGTGCAGTTAGCCCGGTCGATTTCGACCGGATGCTCAACGGGCTTGACCGTATCTATTCGGAGTTCGCACGCACCTGCGGTCTTTCGGACTGCGCCTACTGGATGCTCGTCGACACGAGTGCAGCGGGCGGCAGCGTTGCCGTGAGTCGGCTGACGAGTGAATGGTTCTACAGCAAACAGACCATCAATTCGGCGATTAAGACGCTTAGGGCGCGAGGGCTTGCGACGTTGGAGTTTGCCGAGGGTAGTCGTAAGAACAAGGTTGTGCGACTGACCGAAGAAGGCGTGCGGTTTGCCAAGCGCTACGCGTTGCCGGCGCAAAAAGCCGAGCAACAGGCATTCGAAGCGCTCGAGCCGTGGGAACAGCGCGAGATCATGCGCTTGGTCGGTAAGTTCTCCAATGTTCTTAACGAAGAGTGCGAGGCATTTAAACGGCAAGTGGCTGCCGAGAACGAGACTGACGATAAGGGCGAGGGGGACACATGCGACTCTTAATGAGGTTTATGAGGCCGTACCGCGGTCTGATTGCGGTGACGCTGTTTGCGGTGCTGATAGATAACGTCGGTACGCTGTTGGTTCCCACGATGCTGGCGAACATGGTCAACACCGGTATTACCACGGGCGATGTCGACTATATATTACGCAACGGCCTGTACATGCTTATCGCGACCGGCATGGCCAGCGGCGGCACGGTGCTGGGCTGCTATCTTTCGGCGCGCCTGGCCGCCAACGTGGCCTGCGATATTCGCAATGCCGTGTACGACAAGTCGCTCGAGCTGTCCGCCAGCGACTTTGAGCGCTTTGGCACGGGTTCGATGATCACGCGCTCGCTCAACGACATCAACGTGATTCAGCAGGCTATCCTTCAGACGATTCAGTTGGTGCTGCCGGTGCCGTTCTTGGCCGTGGCAGGCATCATTTTTGCTTGGTTCATCGATCCCGCCATGGGCACGCTGCTGGGCGTGGTGGTTGCGATCGTGCTGGTGGCGGCGGTCTTTACGGTGGCTAACGCCGCGCCGATTTTTATGCGCCTGCAAAGCTTTATCGACCGCATGAACGTGGTGCTGCGCGAGAACATCGTGGGCGTGCGCGTCATCCGTGCGTTTAACAAGGAGCGTCACGAGGAGCGGCGCCTGGACGAGGTGTTTAGCGACTACGCCGCCAACGCCATCAAGGTCAACCACCTGTTTGTGGGTCTCGACAGCTCCAGTTTCTTTTTGATGAACATCGCCGAGGTGGCGGTGCTGTGGGTGGGCGGCAACCGCGTGGGCGTCCATGCCATGCAAATCGGCAGCATCTCGGCCGTGCTGGAGTACGCGATCCTGATCCTGTTCTTTGTGATGATGGCGCAGATGGTGATTCTGACGCTCCCACGCGCCGCCGCATGCCTGAACCGTGCGCAGCAGGTGTTGGAGATTGAGCCGAGCATCGTGGACGGCGAGCGTACGCTGAGTGACGGTGCGCTTGCCTCCGAGGACGATGCGGACGCGGTCGCCGTGTTCGATCACATGTCGTTCCGTTTTGACGATGCCGACGAGGACACGCTGTGCGATCTGAACTTTACCTGTCGCCGCGGTCAGATGACCGCAATCGTCGGCTCGACGGGTTCGGGCAAGTCGACGGTGGCCAAGCTCCTACTGCGCTTCCACGATGCCACAAAGGGCGCCATTCGCCTGAACGGCATCGATCTGCGCGACCTTTCGCAAGACGACATCCGCGGGCATATCGCTTACGTGCCGCAGAAGGCGTGGCTGTTCTCGGGTACGGTGGCGAGCAACCTGCGCTTTGGCAACGAGGGCGCGACCGAGGCTGACATGCTCCATGCGCTGGAGGTTGCCCAGAGCACCTTTGTGCTCGATCAGCCCCAGGGGCTCGATACTCCGGTATCCCAGGGCGGCACGAACTTCTCGGGCGGTCAGCGCCAGCGCCTGGCCATTGCCCGCGCACTCATGAAGCATGCCGATCTGTATATCTTCGACGACAGTTTTTCGGCTCTGGACTTTAAGACCGATGCGGCACTGCGCCATGCGCTGCAGGACGAGACGCGCGATGCCGCGGTGCTCATCATCGCGCAGCGTATCTCGACCATTCTGCATGCCGATCAGATCGTGGTGCTCAAAGACGGCGAGATCGTCGGCCTAGGCACGCACGATGAGCTCATGGAAACCTGCGAGGTGTACCGCGCTATCGCGGAATCGCAGATGAAGGGAGGTGAGTAGCATGACCGAGGAGCTCAGGAAACAAGGCGGCCTTGTCGATGTTGCCGCTGCGGACGCTGCCGATAAAACGGTCGACCAGGCTGCCGTAGCACCCGAGCTGGATGACGCCGCCAAGGCTGCAGCCGAGCGCGAGGCTCGCCGCCAAGCGCTCTACGAGGAAAACGAACGTGCCGAGGACGAGCGCGCCCGCGCCGAGGCAGAGCGTATGCGCGACGTGGACGACGAAGACGAGGACGAGACACCTCGGGATACCTGGGCGACGGTGCGCCGCCTGTGGAGCGAGGCTGCCGGCGACCATTGGCGCTTCTATATCGTGTTCGCGAGCATTGTGTTCTATGTCATCTTTAACACTGCCGCGCCGGCATATAGCGCCCGCGTGATCGATGAGCTGTGGGGCCACATTCAGGTAGCGTTTGTCAACAACGCCACCTTCAGCATCACCTGGGAGAACTGCGGCAGGACTATCTTCATCTACTTTTTGATTTGGACGGCCGCCGCTTCGTTCTACGCGCTCCAGAGCTTTTTGATGTCGAGCGTGGCCGAACGCCTCAATCTGCGCCTGCGCAACCGCATCGCGCAAAAGCTCAACCGTCTGCCGCTCGCCTATTTTGACGCGCATCGTCCCGGCGAGGTCGTCAGCCGCGCGACCAACGACCTGGACAAGATGTCCGAGAGCATGCAGCGCGGATTGCTGCAGCTGCTCGTGTCGATCGGCACGGTTGTTGGTGCTGTGAGCGTGATGTTCGTGTTCAGCGTGCAGCTTACGCTCGTCTTTCTGTTCTTTACGGCACTGTCGCTGCTGGTGACGAAGGTCGTCTCGCGCCGCACACACGATGTGACGGGCGAGCGCCAGGAGTGGGTGTCCAAGATTACGAGCGCGGTCGAGGAAGGCTACTCGGGCCGTCTGGTGATTCGCGCGTTTAACCGCGAGCGCCAGAGTTCTGCCGAGGTGCACCAGGCCTCGGGCGAGCTGGCACGTGTGAGCGCCAAGGCCGACTTTATGATCAACGCCGTCGGACCCGCGGTGCGCTTTATCGGCCGCTTGGCACAGATCGTGATTGCGATTGTGGGCTGCAGCATGCTGGTTGCCGGCCACATGACCGTCGGCGTGTTCCAGGCGTTCTTCCAGTTTATCTACGAGGCATCTGAGCCCATGACGCAGCTGTCGTTTACCTTCAACTCGCTGCAGAGCGCGCTGGCGAGTGCGGAGCGCGTGTTCGACCTGCTCGATGAGCCCGAGATGGAGGCCGATCCGCTGCCGGACGAGGCCGCCAAGCTGCCGGGTCGCGTGGAGGGCCGCGTCTCCTTTGAGCACGTGCGCTTTGGTTATTCGCCCGACAAGCCGCTTATGCGCGACGTGTCGTTTACCGCCGAGCCGGGCCAGAAGATTGCCGTGGTGGGAACCACGGGCGCAGGCAAGACGACGCTCATCAACTTGCTCATGCGCTTTTACGAGATCGACGGTGGCCGCATTACGCTCGACGGTGTGGATACGCGCCGCATGGATCGCGGCGAGCTACGTCAGCAGTTTGGCATGGTGCTGCAGGACGCCTGGCTGTTCGACGGCACGATTGCCGAGAACATCGCCTACGGCTGTCCCGAGGCAACGTGCGAGGAGATCGTGGCGGCTGCGCGCGCCGCGCAGGTCGACTTCTTTGTGCGCACTATGCCGCAGGGCTACGACACGCGCGTGGCCAACGATGCCGAAAGCATCAGTCAGGGCCAGCGCCAGTTGCTGACCATTGCGCGCGTGTTGCTCAACAACCCGGCGATTCTCATTCTGGATGAGGCGACGTCGAGCGTGGATACGCGCACCGAGCTTGCCATCGGCCGTGCCATGGACGCGCTTATGCGCGGGCGCACGAGCTTTGTGATCGCACATCGCCTGTCGACGATCGTGGATGCCGACCTGATTCTGGTTATGGATCACGGCAACATTATCGAGCAGGGCACGCATAAGGAGCTGCTCGCAGCCGAGGGCGCTTACGCCGACCTCTACTTGAGCCAGTTCGCCTAATGTGACAAAGGGACAGTCCTACATGTCACATCAAAAAGAAAGGCGCGCCGGGGATGAATTCCCTGGCGTGCCTTTGCGTTGATGCCGATGCCGTTTTGTGCCGCTTGCGTTCCTAGCGCTCGTCCACGAGCTTGGCGACGAGGGCTTTGAGCTCGGCCACCTCTCGCTCGAGTTCTTTGACGCGGCGGGCATTCTCGGTGATGCCCTGGCGGTTGAGGGCGGACTGCTCGGCGGCGTCATCGGGCATGTACTCGCGATGCTGCTTGGCGTCGAAACTCTCCTCGAACACACGGCAGCCGTTGCGCTTGATGATGCGTCCCGGCACGCCCACGACGGTGCAGTTGTCGGGCACGTCTTTGACGACGACCGAGTTGCCGCCGATCTTGACGTTGTTGCCGATGCGGATGTTGCCGAGCACCTTGGCGCCCGTGCCCACGGTGACGTTGTTGCCGAGCGTTGGGTGGCGCTTGCCGGTTTCGTTGCCGGTGCCGCCGAGCGTAACGCCCTGGTAAAGCACACAGTTGTCGCCCACGATGGTGGTTTCGCCGATGACGACGCCCATGGCGTGGTCGATAAAGAAATGCTTGCCGATCTGTGCGGCGGGGTGAATCTCGACGCCGGTGATGTGGCGGGTGATTTGCGAGAGCACGCGGGCGAGCGAGCGATGACCGTGCTCCCAGAGCCAGTGCTCGGGCACGTGGTTCCACTTGGCGTGCAGGCCAGGATAGGAAAGGAAGATGACTAGACCGTTTTGCGCGGCGGGGTCCTGCGCTTGGACGGTCTTGATGTCCTCGCGAATGGTATTGATAAAGCTCACCGGCCGCCCTCCCTTAGCGCCATGGCAATGCGATTCAATAAAGTATAGCGATTCGCTAGGGATTAGGAAGGACAATCTTGGCGGCATTGCGCGACAGGTGTCAGTTATGCAAACTTGCTGGTAATGGAGTCATGCTTTTGTGGGGTTGCGCACGAGGGGGCGCTGCAACCGTATACTGGTCAACTTGGACGTATCCGCGCCCACAACTGAGAGGTTTTACTTCATGGGTTTCATCAATTTTATCGCCGAGCTGCTTAAGGATCCGCGCACCGCGATCGCCAGCTGGATCGCCGCCGGCCCGCTTATGGCCTACGGCTGCGTGTTCCTGATCATCTTTATCGAGACGGGCGTGGTGTTCTTCCCATTCCTTCCCGGTGATTCGCTGCTGTTCGCCTCGGGTTTCTTTGCCCACAACGGCGGCTTTAACATCGTGGCGCTTCTGGCCACCGCATGGGCCGCTGCCATTTTGGGCGATCAGTGCAACTTTATGATCGGTCACTTCTTTGGCCGCAAGATCATCGCTTCGGGCAAGGTCAAGGCCATGACGCCCGAGCGCATCAAAAAGTCCGAGGACTTCTTGGACAAGTGGGGTCACCTGGCCATCTTCCTGGGTCGCTTCTTCCCGTTTATCCGCACCTTTGTGCCCTTTATCGCTGGCATGGGCGGCATGCACTGGCGCAACTTTGTCGTCTTTAACGTGCTGGGCGGCATTACCTGGTCGACGGTCTTTACGCTGCTGGGCTACTTCTTTGGCGGCATTCCCTTTGTGCAGGAGCACTTTGAGCTGCTGATTATCGGCATCGTTGCCGTGTCGATCGTCCCGACCGTGGTCGGTCTGGTTAAGGCCAAGCTGGGTAAATAGAACACCTAGCTCGAGCCAGCGCGCAGACCGTACAGTTGAGGCCCGTCACCGCTTACGGTGGCGGGCCTTTTTGCTTCGGTCAAATGAAAATACTTTAGTTAGTTAAAGAAAAACGTTTTATCCGACGCGCGTGCGGAGTACAATCTCGTGCATGCGAATCGACGTGCCATCGGCTTTGATGCCGTTTGCGTGTCCCGTCCGGCTCTACGCTCCGGGCGTGCGACGTTGCGACGCGGTCGGCCTCGGTCCTTGCGTGCGGGTTCGCGAGTATGCAACTGTGTATGTAAGGAGCGACATATGACTGTCGAGAAGAAGGATATCGATTGGGGTAGCCTCGGCTTTGGCTACATGAAGACCGATTACAGCTACGAGGCTCATTGGAAGGATGGCGAGTGGGACGAGGGCGGCCTGACCACCGACCACACCCTGCATGTCTCCGAGTGCGGCGGTATCTTCCATTACTGCCAGGAGGTCTTTGAGGGCCTGAAGGCCTACACCGCCGAGGACGGCAGCATCGTCTGCTTCCGTCCCGACATGAACGCTGAGCGTATGTATAACTCTGCCCAGCGCCTCGAGATGCCCCCGTTTCCCAAGGACAAGTTCGTTGAGGCCGTCAAGCAGGTCGTTTCTGCCAACGCCGCCTGGGTTCCGCCCTTCGGCTCCGGCGCGACCCTGTACGTGCGTCCGTTTATGATCGGCTCCGGTGACGTGATCGGCGTGGCTCCCGCTCCTGAGTACACGTTCCGCATTCTCGTGACCCCGGTCGGTCCGTACTTTAAGGGTGGCCTCAAGCCCGTCAAGCTGCGCGTTTCCGAGTACGACCGCGCCGCACCGCACGGCACCGGCAACATCAAGGCCGGCCTGAACTACGCCATGTCCCTCAAGCCCACGATGGAGGCTCACCGCGAGGGCTATGCCGAGAACCTGTATCTCGATTCCGAGTCCCGCACCTATGTCGAGGAGACCGGCGGCGCCAACGTCCTGTTCGTGAAGGAGGACGGCACGCTCGTCGTTCCGCAGTCGCACACCGACTCCATCCTGCCCTCTATCACCCGTCGTTCGCTTGTTCAGGTTGCTCAGGACCTGGGCATGACCGTTGACCAGCGTCCCGTCGAGTGGGCCGAGGTCAAGGCCGGCACCTTTGTGGAGTGCGGCCTGTGCGGCACCGCTGCCGTCATCTCCCCGGTTGGCGAGATCGACAACAAGGTTTACGGCGCCGACGAGACCGTGACCTTCCCGGCTGGCTACACCGAGATCGGCCCTGTGATGAAGAAGCTTCGCGAGACCCTGACTGGTATCCAGTCCGGTGCTGTCGAGGACAAGCACAACTGGGTTTACACCGTCGCGTAAGCTGTCTTACCTATCCGGGCAGAGAGCAAGTTCCCTCCCGGCGCGTCCTCGGACATGCAAGAAGCCCTCGCTGCGCACTTCGTGCGGCGAGGGCTTCTTGCGTCCTGCGGAGTGCGCCGGGAGGGAACTTGCTCTCTGCCCTGCGGGTTCGGCGATGTCACAACGGGCAATGATTAATCTGAATAA
>CABUTL010000023.1 GCA_902494375.1 uncultured Collinsella sp. | reverse complement strand
GCACGTTGTCCTCGTCGGTGATGGCCACCGTCATGGCGCGCGTCTCGGGCAAAATGCGCTGGCACACCAAACGCGCCGACTCCTGCGTCAGACCGCCCTTAATGTCCTCGAGCATGGCCGAGGCCACCGAGAGCGTCTCCTCGGTGTACTGGGAGCGCACCGAATCGGGATTGAGCGTCAAAAAGATAAAGATGCACAGAAAGATGCACAGCAGCGCGCAGGCAATCACCGTGGCGATCGGCTCGATACCGGTCACCAGGGCAAAAATAAAGTACACCAGCACGCAAATGGCGCAGGCAACGGCAATGATGCGAAAGATTGATAATGAACTATCGCGCTGGGCGCGGCGGTCGATCATTCGGCCCCCTCCAGGATACTGATCAGTTGTGCGTCACGCCAAAGCCCGTCCATGATCTTGGGCCAAAAGCTCTGGAAACGCAGGTAGCTTGCAGCGTTTTGGCGCGCATAGGCCTTTGCCTCGTCGATACCATGGCGCCAGATGCGCAGGTAGCCCTCATGCTCGCGGGTAAACACGCTGCGGACCATAGCGGTCTTGCGCACGCGGTCGTCGAGCTCGCGCGAAATCCACGGGCCCGGGTAGGGCATGAGCGATGCCGCCGTAACGGGAATGAGCTCCTTTTGATGCGCGGCGAATGTCAACTTGGCCCGTTCGTAGTACCAACGGTATACATCCTGCATAAAGCGCGGTGAGCGCTTTTCGGACTCCGGAGGCAGATGGCGCACGGTCCACTCGTTATCGAACCACACGTCGTAGCCAAACATGCGCATATTAAAGAGGTAATCCAAGTCCTCGCCGCGGGTGATAAACGGGTCAAAGGCCACACGCGTAAAGGCGCGGGCGTGCAGGGCCATCAGGCCGCCGCACACGTAGTTGGAGCGCGAGATGCGGGTGCCCGAGAGCGCCTTTTTCATCCAGCGATTGAACTCGATGCGCTTGGTCCACCAACGATGGCAGATGCCTGCCTTGTCCGTGGGAGCCAGCGGCGAGCCGTCGCGATCGTAGAAATAGCCGCTCTTGACCAAGATAGGCAAGCCCTGACGCGTCTGCTGCCCCAACGCATAGGTCGCGCGCTTCATAAAATCGGCGTCGATGACAGCCTCATCGTCATCCAAAAAGATAACCGCGTCATGCCCCAGCACAGCGGCACAGGCCAGCCCCATGTTGCGGATGGCACCGTAGCCTCGCAGGCTCACGCACTCGCCCGAACCCTTGGGCGCGATCTGAGCAACCCGGTCTGCGATGCGCGAGGCCTGGGTGTTGGTGACAACGGTGACCTTGAGCGTGGGATGCGCGTCGACAATCTCGTGCACGCGCAGCGACACATCGGCTGTGGCAGAAACGGGACAGACCACCAAAAGGATGATGCGCGGGATGTCGCGCACCTGCTCAAGCGAGGCCAGGCAGCGGTCGAGTTCGGGATTGTCGGCGTTGAGTCGTGTCGAATGGTCATAGGTGCCAGGGGCGTTTGCGCGAGCGTCATCGCCCGCCCAATACGTTGGAATCACGACCGTGGCGTTCATGCCTTACCCTCCCTGCAACACAAAAACGGGACGCCGCCAAACACAGGCGACGCCCCGCGACCTAGCTGACTCCATCATACCCACTTGGGCTAATCATTGTTCGAAAGTCAGAATGTTTATTGCGGATAACCCCAAAAGAGTATCGCGGCGGACGCAATTACCGGCAAGTTCCTATGCGGCCTGCTCTGCCGTCTGAGACATGCGGGACAGACGGACCAGCAGCACAAAGCCCACCACCAGCAGCACGCCGATAGACAGGACGCCCAGCGAGGGGTTGCCGGTCAGCGAGGTGACGACCGACACCAAGAAGGTGCCCATAACGCTTGCATATCGGCCAAAGATATCAAAGAAGCCGTAGTACTCGTTGGACTTTTCCTTGGGAATAATGCGGCCGAAGTAGCTACGGCTGAGCGCCTGCACACCGCCCTGGAACAGGCCGACCATAATGGCAAGCACCCAGAATTCAAAGGCGGTCTTGAGGAAGAACGCGGCAAAGAGCACGATGCCCATATAGGCGGCGACGGCCACCAAGATCATATTGAGTGTGCCCACGCGACCGGCGAGCTTGCCGTAGATGATGGCGGACGGAAAGGCCACAAACTGCGTAACGAGCAGAGCCAGCACCAGTTGGGTCGAGTCGATGCCCAAAGCCGATCCATAGCTGGTTGCCATGGAAATGACCGTGTGCACACCGTCGATGTAGAAGAAGAACGCGATCATGTAGACCAGCACGGTCTTGTTGTGGGCAATCTCGCGCATGGTGTGTCCGACCTCGGAGAACACGCCGCCCACGATGTGGCCGATGGTGTCCTCGGGACCACGCTCGCGACCGTACTTCTGCTTATAGGTGCGAATGAGCGGCAGGGTAAAGATGAGCCACCAGGCACCAGTGATGACAAACGACAGACGCGTTGCCAGCATGGTGGGGACACCAAGAGCGGGACCACCCATGATAAGCGCCAGGCAGATGATGAACGGCACGGTGGAACCGATGTAGCCCCAAGCATAGCCCGAGCTGGACACGGCGTCCATACGCTCGTCGGTGGTAATGTCGGGCAGCATGGCGTCGTAGAACGTCATAGAAGAGTTAAGGCCGATGGTGCACAGCACGTACACGGTCAAAAATGCCATGGCGGACATTGGGATAGCCTGCGCCAGGCAAAGAACCAGGCCCGTGAGGAAGAAGCCCAAGAAGAACTTGATCTTGTTGCCGGCGTAATCGGCAAGCGCGCCCAGAATGGGCATGAGCATGGCAATGACCAGCGAGGCAATCGTCTGCGCGTTGCCCCAAGCGACCACCAGGTCTGCCGAGGAAGCGCCGGTATTGATGGCGTTAAAGTAGATGGGCACCACCGAGGTATTGAGCAGCACGAGGGCCGAGTTTCCCACATCGTACATGACCCAGTTACGCTCGAGCTTGGTGTATTTCATGGACAGGGACCCTTCGTATTCGCCCGATATGCAGCTAGTTCATCGTACCCCAATTGCACGGAGGCGCCGGTAAGGATTCGGCAAAGAGACAGGAGCGGACCCTACTCCTCGCGGTCGAACTCCTCGTCGGTGCCGAGCACGCGGCCGCTGTAGTTGACGTGACCGGTCACGGCCTCCATGTCACCGGTCTCGATAAAACGCGCGACCGTGCACTCGTAATCGACCAGCGCGCGATCAAAGACCTCGGGGAAACTCTCGTTCGAGACCTCATCGGTAAAGGGATTCTTCCATGTCAGATGGCCCAGGTTACCGGTGCGCTCGGGCAGCTCCGTCGTCACGCGATGGGCAAGGCCGTCGAGCAGCGAGTAGTCGTGCACCAACCCCTCAACCAGCGAGATCGCGCGCGTCTTTACGGAGTCGGCCGGCTCAATCGCACGGTAAAGTCGCTGCATATTGGCAACGGCAGCACCGTACTCCCCCGCCGGAATGTCAATGCCGTACACGCGTCCGGCAACATAGCTCATCAGCACGCCGGCCACGCGACTGATGCGATCGGTGGTGACGATCTCGCCCGCCGGCGGGTAATCGTCGACCGTAGCGCCATCGCGCTTAAGCTGCAGCATCAGTACATCCAGGTCGCTCTCGATCACGGCATGGACCTGACTGCTCGAATCCTCAAGCTCTGAATCGGACTCCACGATGCCAAACTGCTGCTCATAGACAAAGGGGTGGGCGTTGCGGTCGAGCACGTAATGAGACAGCAGACCCAGCGCAAAGGCGCGACCCAAGCTGGCGTCGCGCGGCAGCAGATGCGACACGCCGTCGCGCAGGCACGCGAACTGGCGAGACATGCGCGAGCGATGCATGACCTGCGCCAGCAGCGTACAGTCGGAAACACGCGGTGTCAGAATGTGGAAGAAAAACGGGTCGGGGCCCTGGTTGCCCAGGATAAAGGCAATACGCTCCTCGTCGGACGTGATAACGCCCTGCGGAAGACGGTCGATGCTTTCCTCGCCAAACAGATGATGCGTAATGAGCGCAGGCATAATGATCCTTTCGATTTCATTCGATGCCACCCATTATGCCCACCGCGCGCCCGTGCCAAACCTGCGGCGGTAAACGGTGGCGTGCGGACCGCTTACGCAAGCCCCAGGTGCGTCTTAACCTCGGCGGCGCGACGGCGGGACACGGGCACCGTCGAGGTCACGCGATCGAGCCTGAGCTCCATCAGGCCCGTGGAGCCGATCTCGACATTGTGCACGTCTTCCAAATTGACCAGATAACTGCGGTGGACACGGATAAAGCCCTCGGAGGCCAGGCGCCGCTCGAGCGAGGAAATCGACTCATTGATCAGGTATGTTCCCTCGGCGCAGACGGCGTTGCAAAAATCGGCGCGTGCCTCAAAGTAGCAGACATCCGCCACGGGAATGAACACCTTTTTACCCCCACGATCCACCGTCAGGCGAAGGGGCTGGCGCGGGGTATGGACAGCGCGGCGAACACCCAGGGCGGTTTCGATCTTGTCGAGCGCCTTCGACAGGCGCGCGTCCTCGACCGGCTTGACGATGTAATCGACGGCATCGAGGTTATAGGCATCGGCCGCATACTCGGCAAATGCCGTCACAAACACCACGACCGGCGGCGTCTTTAGGTTCTGCAGCGTCTCGGCAAGCTCGATTCCCGAGCGACCGGGCATCGTGATATCCAAAAACAAGACGTCGGGCTTGTTCGACAGGATCGATTCCACAGCCTCGGTGACATTGCCCGCCTCGGCAATCTGGCCCACACGCGCATCCTTTTCCAACAGATAACGTAGCTCAGCCCTAATAGGGGGCTCGTCATCAACCACCAAGATGTTCCATCCCTCGGACATATGCGCTTCCCCTCTTTTTTTCTCTCAATCCAACCGCGCGCTACACCTTCATCGGCGCCGGCTCATGCGGCTCGCCGTTCAGCTCGACGATGACCTGTGTTCCCACGCCTTCCTGGGACTTCACGCGCATGCCAGAATCTTCTCCGTAAAAGAAATGGATGCGCTGAAGCACGTTGAAGAGCGCCAGGCCGCAACCTCGCTTGATGGATCCGTCGGCGGTAATGCTCTCGGGCTCCTCTCGGCGATGCTGCTCAAACAGATGCGCGCAGACTTCTTCGCTCATACCGATGCCGTCATCTTCGACGATGATCTCCAAGCCGTCATCGGTCTCAAAAGCCCTAACACGAATAGAAAGCGGCTCGGTCTCGCGCTGCGCATGCTTGATGCAGTTTTCGAGCAACGGCTGCAAGATAAACGGCGGCACCATGCAATCGCGCACCTCAAAGTCGATATCGACCGAGACGCGCAGACGGCCGTCGCCATACCGGGCCTGCATAAGATTGATATAACGGGTGCCCTGTTCCACCTCATGCTCGAGCGTGGTGAGCGTATCGGAGTCAGAAAGCGTCTGACGATAGTAATTGGAAAAATCGATGAGCAGCGATCGCGCCTTGTCGGGCTCGGTTCGAACGAGCGACACGATCGTGCTAATGGTGTTGAACAGAAAATGCGGGTCGACCTGCGACTGCAGGGCCCGAAGCTCCACGCGGGCTGTGAGCTCGTCCTGGCGCTCGAGCTCAAAGCTGGCGAGCTGCGTGGAGATGAGATCGGCAAAACCCGAGGCCAACGCCGTCTGGCGCATATCGATGCTGCTCAGGCGGGGATAGTACAGCTCGAGCGTACCCACGCAATGCCCGCGCACGGTAAGCGGCGCGACAATGCCGGCGCGCAGGCGGGGAAAATAGCCGCCCGTCTCATTGGAGGCGTCGCGCGAAAATACACTCTGCTCGCCGGACTCGATCACGTTGAGCGTGGTCTTGAGCACAACCGGGGTGCCGGCAGGGCACTTTGCCGAGTCCTCGCCCCAGCTTGCCAACACCTGTTTGCCATCGGTAAAGCAGATGGCAGAGGCGATGGTCTCGGACAGGATAATTTTAGAGGCGCCCAGGGCCGCTTCGGGCGTAAGGCCGCGCGACGTGTAGGCGAATATTTTTGATGCGATGGCGAGCGTACGGTCGGTTGCGCTCGATGTGAGGTCGTCGGGGACCACAAAGACATACGAGAAAAAGAAGCACAGCATGACCAGGCCGGCAATAACGACAACGCCCGGAACGGGATTGGGATTATCGGTTAAATCCCAGATAAGCAGCAGGATAAGCGCCGGAACGACAATACCGAGCAGGATGGCCTGAACCACATGCTGGGCCGTACGAAAGACCTTGGTAGAGTTGTAGCTCTTGCCCAGAATCAGCCTGTTTAAATCCACCGTCATCCCCTCTTGTCCTTAGCACCCATAGCAATAAAGAGGGCCGCAAGCGACCCTCTCCATTGCATTATGCAATCAAAAACTGTGTTTTACATCCAGCCATCGACAAACGGTATCTTAGGCGCTGTATTTGTTGGCCTCGCCAAAGGTGCCAGCCTCGACGATCCAGCCGTCCTTCATGATGACGTCCATGTTGTCGGTGTTGAGCACGTGGATGTCGGCGGCGACGTCACCGTTGACAACCAGCAGGTCGGCGCACTTGCCGGCCTCGATGGAACCGGTCTCGTCCTCGATGTGGCACATCTTGGCACCGTTGAGGGTGGCGCAGGTGATGGTCTCGACCGGAGTGAAGCCGATCTTGTCGACGAACTCGTACATCTCCTCGATGGAGCAGGTGCCGTACGGGGTGACGAAGGAGAAGGAGTCGGAGCCGATCGTCATGACGACGCCGCGCTTCTTGGCCTCGCGCAGGCAGTCGTAGTTGCGCTGCAGCTCCTTCTCGACCAGGGTGCCCTCGTACTTGTCGTGCAGCTCGGGGACGTAGACGGGCGGATAGGTGGCGTACCAGGTGGGCAGGAAGGCGATCGTCGGGGTAAAGAAGGTGCCCTGCTCGGCCATGAGGTCCATGGTGCGCTCATCGATATCGAAGCCGTGAATCAGCTGCTCGCAGCCAAAGCGAACGGAGTCGTAGGCGGCGGCGTGGTTGTTGTAGCAGTGACTCCACACGGGGATGCCGACCATCTTTGCCTCTTCGACCACGGCCTGGATCTCCTCGGAGCAATAGTGCTGGTCGCGACCGGAATCCCAACGCCAGATGCCGCCACCGGTAGCCCAGATCTTTATGGCATCGGGGTTCTCGCGCAGGCGACGACGGACGGCCTTGCGCAGATCCCAAGGACCATCGACCTGGTCGCCCCAGGGATGGGATTCCTTGTTGAGCTCCTGGGTGCAGTGGTGGGAGTCACCGTGGCCGGCAACACGGCAGAAGCCGAGTCCGGTGGCCAGAACGCGCGGGCCCTTGAAGACGCCCTTGTCGATGCAGTCGCGAATCTGGATACCAAAGCGGCCGATCTCGCAGACGGTGGTGAGGCCGTGGGTGAGGCAGTCGTAGGCCTGCTTGACGGCGACGGCCTGCTTCTCGAGGAGCGGCTGCATGACCCAGTCGGTGTCATCGTCGGTCAGGTTGCCCGAGAAGTGCAGGTGGGTGTCGATCAGGCCGGGAAGGACGGTCTTGCCGGTGGCGTCGATAACCTCAACGCCCTCGGGAAGGTCCTGCATAGCACCGGCATACTCGATCTTGCCGTTGTCGTCGACGAGAACGATGGAGTTCTCGACCGGCTCGGCACCGGTACCGTCGATGAGCTTACCGCCAACGATTGCGTACTTAGTGGACATGGTTCCTCCTTATGGATCCATATAGTGGGCGAGGCCATATTGGGTTATGGCCTCACAAAGCTACCCAAGTGGTGCCGGGTTCGGTGCGCGGAAGAGAGGGGTCCGCGCACCCGATCCGCCCCGGCTAGGCGTTATTTTTTGCGGGAATTGGTGAAGGCCATGAGGGCCAGGCCAACGGCCAGCCAGCCGATCACGATGCTCCACTCCACCATGTTGAGGGAGGCGGGAGAGAACGGGACCACGAGCAGGCCAATGATGACGGCGCAGGCAGCGACAGCGAGGCTGATGCCAAACTTGCCGCCGGGCACCTCGTAGGGACGAGGCAGGTCGGGCTCGGTGAAGCGCATGCGCAGGCAAGCGAGGGCGACCATGCCGCAGGAGAAGATGAAGGCGAGAGCCGACACGTTGGTCAGAGGGATGAGCATGTTCTTGCCCAGGAACGGACCGATGACGGTGATGACGCCCAGAACGGCGCAGGCGAGCTTGGGAGCGCCGGACTTGGGATCGACCTCGGCGAACTTCTCGGGCAGCTGGCCCTTGCGGCCCATGGCGAGCATGATGCGGCTCGTAGCGCCGTAGAAGGAGTTCATCGGGCCCATGGGTCCAAGCGTGGCGATGACGAGCATGGCCAGGTACAGGAGCATGTTGATGCCCTTGAGGCAGGCAAGCGCGGGAACCGGGCTCTTAACAAACTCATGCCAGTCGAGGATGGTGCCGAACGAGTAGATGCAGACCATGTAGAAGCCGCCGGCGGCCAGCAGGGCCAGGGAGATGATCTTGCCGAACTTGTTCCAGTTGAGGCCCTCGGCTGCTTCCTCAGCCTGCTGAGGAATGGTATCGAAGCCGGCGTAGAAGAACGGGGTCAAAACCAGGACCGACACGATGCCGGCGAACAGGCTGGTGCCCTCGGTAGCGGGCTTGCCGCCGCCAGCACCGGTGACCTGGGAGAACACGGGCATGGCGTGTTCCGGCGAACCGGTGAACAGCGAGACGCCCATGGCAAGCAGCATGCCGCAGAGCAGGGCCTTGGTCAGGAAGGCCTGGAGCTTGGCGGCCGAGCTGGCACCGCGGAAGTTGAGGAAGATGACGTAGGCTGCAAAGCCGAGCGCGATCAACGTCGGGAACAGGTAAACGTCGGCGCCCAGGATGGTGTAGAGCTTGACGGCGCGCAGCCACTCAAGGCCGGGCAGGCTGCCGAACATCTCGGACACGAGGGTCGAGATGGCGATGGCCTCCCACGGGCACAGGATGCCGTTGCCCAGGGCCAGGAGCCAGCCAGTGATGTAGCTCATCGTACGGCCAAAGCTACGATCGACATACTCGACGATGCCGCCCGAAATGGGGATAGCAGCCGTGAGCTCACCGAAAACAGCTCCGACGGGCACGAGGAAGATCGCGCCCAAGAGGAATGCGATCATAGCGGGAACGGGACCGCCGCCCACGACCATCCAGTCGCCGACCTGCAGAACCCAGCCGGTACCGATGATGGCACCGAAACCGATGGTGAAGAAGTTCCAGAGCGAAAGCGTTTTCTTCATGCCACCGTTACCTTCGACTGCAACTTCTGCGTTCTTGTCCGCCATTGTTCCCCTCCTTTCCTTATTGACGCCTCTTTGGCGTCACCCCTTGCGCGGTCTGTTTTGCCGCGCACTTTTATTTCGTGGCTTTAAGATACGGCCTCGGCGTCGCGCTACCGCTTATGGCTCGACCGAAGGCAGAACTCGCATATGAGTGGCGCCGTTTTTGGGACGAACGGCACGGTTTGCCGCTCATTGTTGTCGCCCGTCCGACGGGCGTACGCTCATTGGACGCATATAGAAATGTTTTTGAGGCCGTGTGTTTTGCGCCTTTCGTACCGTTTACCGAGCTTTTGACGCTCGGACCCATTTGTTGCACATCCTTTTTGTAGGATAGACAGGTTATACATGAGACAAGGCGGTACGAATGGCATACGGATACAACGACGGTGATCAACGGCGACAAAGCGTTCGCCTTGCTGGCCGCACCACGCCGATGCCCAGAAGTGCCACGAGCAGCAATCCGCAACGCCCTCAAGAGCAACCCGGGCCTTCGTCTCGGCAGCAGACAAACAGAACACGGCAGAGCGGCCGTCCGAGCACGGGCACAAGCGCACAGCAAGATAGCCGCTTGGGCGCGCGCACTCGACAGCGCCAAGCCGAGGTTCCGCAACTGCGCCGCAACGGCGCACGTCAGCCCGGCATCCATATCAACCGCTTCTTTTCGCATCCCCAAGGCGGACGCGACGGCAAGCCCTACCGCTCGACATCGTACGTGAATGCCCCCGCCCTGCCGGCTCGTCGGCTTTGCCTCGCACTGTGCTCTATCCTCATCTGTCTGGTCTTTGTGCTTATGAGCTCCTGTATGTCCCACGGCTCGGCCGGTCTCGAGCCCACCGCCGAGGACAAGCTGCTCAAGGCCCCCGTCGCGCCCGGTTATTCTTTCGCCTTTTCGACTCCGCGCTCGCAATGGCAAGCCGGCACGATGCCCCATATCTATCAGATCGACCCTGCGTGGTCGGAGCTGCCCTATGCCGGTGGCACTATTCGCGAAAACGCTTGCGGTCCCACTTGCCTCACCATGGTCTATATCTTTAAGACCGGCCGCACCGATATGACACCGGTCGACATGTGCGCCCTTTCCGAGGCGGGCAACTATGCCCCCACCGGCGCCACCGAATGGTCATTTATGACGCGCGGCGCATGGCAGCTGGGCCTTAACGGAACGGAGCTTCATAACGATCGCGACTCGATGACTCAGGTGCTGCGTTCGGGAGCGCCCGTCATCGCCGCCGTTCGGCCGGGCACCTTTACCAACGTGGGCCACTACATTGTGCTTTACGGTATTGACGACGCCGACCAGATTGAAGTCTTCGATCCCAACTCGGCCAGCCGCAGCGCCCGACGCTGGGGCGTCGTAGAGGTCCTCAACGAAGTCGAAGCCATGTGGGCCTACTACTAGTCACTGGGGACAGACTTAAATGAGTGGTCTCTGGATGCCCGGAACTGCTGGCACGGAAAGCGCACCCCGCTTTGAAGTTCGATAGCGGGATGCGCTTTCCGTTAGCGGCCTGTTTGGGAAACTGGGGGCCATTTTTCGGGCAAATTCCGGGATGTATTTTCCGGTTGAGGGCCCCGGGGAAACTGTGCCCCATTTTGGACGCTCATTGTGAGATGCACTTTCCGCAGTTGATTGGTGCTACTCATTTAAGTCTGTCCCCAATGACTACCGATAGCAAAAGCCCCGCAGTCGGAGCGGACTGCGGGGCTCATGAAGAGAGGCTAGTCTGTGGGCGCTTTGCCTGGCGCCCACGAGAGATGCAACGGAGTAGGGACTACTCGTGGATGCGGGTACCGGAGAGGCCGGCCATGGTCTCGGCGGCCTTGTCCAGGGCGCCGATGATGCAGGTGCGGCCCTTGCGGGAGCGGGCGAACTTGATGGCGGCGCGGACCTTGGGCTCCATGGAACCCTT
>CABUTL010000022.1 GCA_902494375.1 uncultured Collinsella sp. | reverse complement strand
CTTCTCGCCATGCACCAGCAGTACCGCAGAGCGAATTTCGCTGCTGTATTGCAAAATCGGCATATTCAAAAACGACAGCGAGGACGTCATATTCCAGCCGCCGTTGGAGTTCAGGCTGCGGGGATGGTAACCACGCGGAGTCTTGTAGTAGGCGTAATAGTCCCTCACGAACTGCGGCGCATCCTCCGGTAGTGGATCGACCACGCCGCCCGCCAGCGCATAGCTGCCGTTTTTATAGTCCTCGGTGCGCTGCGCGTTCAACGCTTTCCGCTTTTCAAAGCGCGCCTGCTCGGAATCCTCGCCGTCAAAATAGCCGTTGGCGGTCACACGGGTCATATCGTACATGGTCATAGCCGCGGTAGCTTTGATACGGGTGTCGATAGCCGCTGCATTGACTGCCATGCCGCCCCAACCGCAGATACCGATGACGCCGATGCGCTCCGAGTCAACGCTTTCCTGCACAGAGAGGAAATCCACCGCTGCGCAGAAGTCCTCGGTGTTGATGTCTGGCGATGCTACATAGCGGGGCGTGCCGCCGCTCTCGCCGGTATAGGACGGGTCAAAGGCAATTGCGAAAAAGCCCAGCTCCGCCATCTTCTGCGCGTACAGACCGGAGGATTGCTCCTTCACCGCGCCAAACGGGCCGCTGACGGCGATGGCGGGCAGCTTGCCTTCCGCGTTCTTAGGCACGTACACGTCGGCAGCCAGCGTGATGCCGTATCGGTTGTGGAAGGTCGCCTTGCTGTGCTCAACCTTGTCGTTTTTGGGGAACACCTTGTCCCATTCCTGCGTCAGTTTCAACTGCTCCATGCCTAAGCCTCCTTGTCGGTCGCTTTAAGGTATTGCTCGTCGTCCACGGGCTCCGACCACTCGTTGGAGGCATCCTCGCCCGGAACCTCCACCGCGAGATGGGAGAACCAGCTGTCGGGCGCCGCACCGTGCCAGTGCTTTACGCCTGCGGGAATATTTACCACATCGCCGGGGCACAGCTCCTGTGCCGGTTTGCCCCATTCCTGGTAAAGCCCTCGACCAGCCACGCAGACGAGAATCTGCCCGCCGCCGCTTTTGGCGTGATGGATGTGCCAGTTGTTGCGGCAGCCGGGCTCGAATGTCACGTTGTAGACGCCGACCTGCTCGGTGGAAAGGGGCGCGAGGTAGCTTTGCCCGATAAAGTACTTCGCGAATGCGTCGTTGGGCGCGCCGATGGGAAAGGCCATCTTGTTTTGGTGCTTGGCCTTTTCATCGGCATCGTCGCGCTCATCCGCCCAGACCTCCTTCGCCATGCGAAAGGCCGCCCACGCCTTGGGCCATCCCGCGTAAAACGCCGCGTGCGTAAGGATTTCCGCTATCTCAGCCCTGGTCACGCCGTTGTTCTTTGCGGACATCAGGTGATATCGGAACGAAGAGTCCGTCAGCCCCTGTGCCATCAAGGCCACCACCGTCACCACACTGCGGTCTCGAAGGGAAAGCTCGCCCTCTCGGCTCCACACCTCGCCGAACAGCACATCGTCGTTGAGCTGTGCGAATTTGGGGGCGAAGCCCCCCAGAGCATCTCTGCCTGCCGTCTGTTTAATTGCCATGATCGATTTCCTCCTGTCGATAGTTCTGGACATGAATCTGCCTCCGCGCGACTAAGCAGCCCGCCTAGATTTCCATGCCCATTCGTCGCGCCTGCTCCAGGGCGGGATGCCCGGCGATGTCGCCCACACCGTTCACGCCGCCGGCGAATACCGTTCCGGCAAGCGTGCAGCGGGAGAAGCAGTCGACCCATCCCTGCACGGCCTTTTTGCGCCGTCGAAGGTCGAGCGCCCACTCTCCGCCGCCGTTGCCAACAGATACGCCTCGGTGAATGAGTAATCGGAGCCGAAAAGCGGGTTGGCGCGGTCAAGCATGGTCTTGAGCTGGCCGCAGACGCTGTAGTAGTAGACGGGCGTTGCAAACACCAACACATCCGCATCGTGCATCTTGGCGGCAATTTCCACGGCATCGTCCTGGATGACGCAGCGCCCCAGCTTTAGGCAGGCAAGGCAGCCCTTGCAGAAGCCGAGCTGCTTTTCGCGCAGGTGCACGGTCTCCACGCTGTGGCCCGCTTCCCACGCTCCTTTGGCGAAGGCGTCCGCCAGCGTCTCGGAATTGCCATTCTTTCGAGGGCTTGAAGAGACTATCAAAACCGTTTTGCCCATTACGGAATACCCCTTGAACTCGCGATTTATATTGACGAGAATGAAGGTAATACCTAAACCTGGCTTTAGGTCAAGAAGTGAATTCGAGATTTATCCGGAGAGGCCATGTACACAATCGGACAGGTGGCGGAGATGTTCGGTCTGCCCGTTTCCACGCTGCGGTATTACGACAAGCAGGGATTGTTCCCGGGCCTGGAGCGGGCGTCCGGTATTCGCCGGTTCGGCGATGCGGAACTCGAAGCGCTTCGGGTCATCGAATGCCTGAAGAAGGCAGGGATGGAGATCAAAGATATCCGGCTGTTCATGGAATGGTGTGCGGAGGGCCCATCAACGTATCCCAAGCGCAAGGCCATGTTCGAGGAGCGGAAGACCCACATGGAGTCGGAGATCGCGAACATGAACCGTGCGCTGGACATGCTGAGGTTCAAATGCTGGTACTACGAGCAGGCGATTCAGGATGGCAGCGAGGATAGGCTGAAGGCGCTGATTCCCGACGATTTGCCAGAAGAAATCAAAGAGGCCTACGAAAACGCACACGCTCGATAGTGACGTCTGATGCTCAAGGGGCTTCGGCAAGGAGTCCTTTCCAGGCAGGAGAGCAAAAGCCTCCGACACAGATGAGATACCTCCCATTTCTTAGGCATCGAGAAATGGGAGGTTTGGAGTGGCGGTAGTAGAGGGGCAGGATCACGAACGTCTTTATTATCGCAATGGTAAACCGTCATATGAAACCTTATACTTCATTGCCGAACTTAAAAAATACAAGTAGCGGAAGTACGAATAACGAAAGGGCAGCACAGAAAAAGGAGCGAGGCATGAATTTGCAATTCCCCGAGCAAGAAATGATTGACCTAATCAAATCCCTCGAAGCAAATAGCTGCACAATACCCAATAGCGGGAGTGATCGAGTTTCGCCAACAGAAGCGGCTGGCCTACGCATGGAAGGCATGAAACTCAAGCGTGATGGCGACCTTGTTGGTTCAAATGCAAGCTTCATTGAGGTGTTCAAGAAACAAGACACGATATGCTCTGATGGCTTATGGTCATGGGCGAAGACATTGTTGCTCGCGAAGGATTTCAGGCATGCACAATTATTGATGCACGCTGACTTTGCAAACAGATACAGGGGCGAAAAAGGTTGGTTTTGCCCGTTCGTGTGGATGAACATCCGTTTGAAACTGCCCGGATTGGACATTGAGTGGCTGTACGACGATTCAAGACCGAATTTCAAACTATATGCGCTCGACTACTTTGAGAATCCTGAACAGCTCGTTGAGAGAATCTACGCTTTTGGTGGAAACGATGGCTACTGGAGATTCAACTACACCTGGACTTCCGATGATTACTGCGAGTTCATAAAACACTTCGGTCCTATTTCGAAACTAGTTACTGAAGATATAGCTTATGCATGGACTGGAGACGACCAAGACGAATTAATGGAGATGTACAACGCTATACTCGACAGAATGGACTCGAACGCAGCGCAGCAAACGCAAGAGGAATACCAATACGAACCAAATAACGAATACGCGAATGAGCGCGGAATGCCCGTACTTCCGATGCCCGACAATGAGATTTGCGACCTTATTCTTAAGCTTGAAGCTGGGCAATGCGAATTACCAAATGCTGGGAATCCACCTGTTCTTGAATCCGACGTAGCAAGACATATGAATCAAGCCGCGTGGATGGTGAAGGACGGAGATTTACGTGGCGCACATAACGAGCATCTGGAGATTTTCAAAATACAAACTGCCTTGGCGAGCATAACATTGGATGCCTGGGTGTGCATATTGCTGCTAGCCAAAGATTTTGGTCATGCGCAGTTCATCCTGCAACTCTCCGAAATGAACATCTTCAGGGGAGAGAAATGGTATAGCTTCAGCGCACAACAATCCCTCGACCAGCTCCTAATGCCGCGACCAAAAGAAATGACCGATGCGCTACAATACATGCGATATCTGCAGGAGAACAAAATCGATTACAACGATCGCGAAACCCTGGAAACTAGAATTGCCAAGCTGGGTTTTAATGACGAATACTGGCTTCCCCGCTACAAACTTACAGAAGAAGAGCACAGGGAATTCCTAAGATATTTTGGCGACCACCATGGTAGCTATAAAGTCGATTTTGAATACAAGCGGCGTAGCTACTAAGAGAAAACAGAACCCAACAGCCATACGGCAACGAGCTACAATGCGTCAGGCGGCGTCAACGAAAACTCAGCGATGGATGCGATTCGGTCCGTTTACGCCGTCGTACGTCGTAGCTCGTCGTCGTGCAAAACAAGCCATCTACCTGCGGCAACAAGTCGCGCTGTAGCATGATGTAGGATACCGTAGAACCAGCGATTTATTCCCACTCTTTCACGCTCGTATATTGTAGTGTCATTCCGGTTAACTTCTGTTAGGTCGTCGGATTCGACTGTCTTGCCGCCGAATCCCGCCGTGTGTCTTCGCTCAGGCGTTTGGGACAAGCCCTGGGACAAATACGCAAACTATTTCGAAACCGCGAGCCCGCAGTTTCATTTTTGCCCCGGAGATAAAAACGGGTTGGTTTTGAGACCCTGAAACGTTGATATGAACGCCAAAACAGCCGACTATCCTCTTCGACACCCGTTTGGCAAAGTGAATCGTAGCCAGTGGCTTTAACGCCTTGCATTTCCGCAGGTCATGAGGGATGCATAAGAGCGATGACTGAAAGAATCAACGCGGGTGGCTTTGTTTTCGCCCCTATGAGCCGGCTCTAAGCGTCTTAGGAACCGAGCGGGAAATCCGAGTTAGAGAATTCCAATCGCCGCCTTATTTCAGGCTGATTGCGAATCAGTTGGCAACCGAAAGCCAAGGTATAGAGACGGACCGCACCTATGCGCACACATTCCGGTACGTTTCGTGCGGCATCGGTACAACAAAACAAACCACCGAGCGATTCAGATTGCAGACGGCCAACTCGACGCGACAAATCCGCCCTATCATCTTCCCTACATCCGCCTCCGCGCCATCAGCGCCCCGCGAAATCGGTGAGTTTTCCAGCGCTTTTTCGGGTGCTATTGCCCCGATTCGGCAGGCTCAGCCTCCTCTCGATCTTACGCATGTTTTTTGGGAGGGCATGAATCGTCGCTCGCCACGGCGGCTTATACAGCCTCTCGGCATAGAGGGAAACGTCCCCTCCCCGATCAGGCAGCTCGTTGGAACTATGAAATTCCCAGCACCCGATTAGGACCTTCTGTGCCAAAGAGGCTCCGGAACCCCCGAAGCCTCGTCGATGCGCATAGTTAGTTTTCTACTGCTCGCTATTCGCAATCGCCTGGTCAATAAGCTTGTCGAGTGCTGCGCGCTGCTCGGCGGAGCTGATCGCGCCCACAATGGGCTCCCCTACGATGTTGCCGTTCTGGTCGATAACGTAGGTTGTCGGGAACGAGAACAGGTTTGACGTGAGCTTGCCAGCCTCGCTGTCAGACTTGAACCAAATGTTCTTGTACGTCACGCCTTTCTTGTTCAGTACATCCTTGGCATCCGCAATCTCGTCCTTATTGCCATCGAGCGTAAAGGAATTGACACCCACGACCTGACCGCCCTTCTCGGCAAGCTCTTTGTTCAGCTGCTCCAGATCGCCCAGCTCGCCCACGCACGGCTTGCACGTGGTAAACCAAAAGTTCATGACGGTGACCTTGCTGCTAGAGAACAACTCGTCGCTGTTCACATCGTTGCCGTCCAGATCCTTGCCCTTAAAGCTCGGGAACTTCGTCGCCTCGCTCGAAGCATTGGCGCCAGCCGTCATGCCCGCAGTCGAAGCGTCGACGCTCTCGCCTGCACTCGGCGTGCTTCCACAGCCGGGGAACTCCTTCTCCAGGCTCTCGAGCTTGTCCTCGATTTCCTTGATCTGCTGCGCGCCGGCCTTGAGCGTCTTAAGCTCATCCGCCGTAAACTCATCCTTGGCGCCGTCGATGGTCTTGAGCAGGAAATCGCCGTAATTGCTTCCGTCCTTAATCATTGCCGAGTCTTTATTTGCCGCATTGAATACCTTTTCCCACAGCGCATTATCACTCGAAAGGATATCGTTCTCCTTCTGCATGAGCTTCGCGTACAGTTCGGCGGCCTCATTGGAGCTAGACGGCTCCTGCGCAATAAGCTCCGCAATCTCGGGATTAGAGCCTGCGGGCTCATTCGCGTCGCCACTGGGCGTCGAGCATGCCGCGAGGCACAAAGCCAACCCCAACGCCATGATCAGGGGCGTAATTTTAAAGAGCTTCATAGTTATTCCTCCGTTTTATCAAAGTTTGGTTTTACTTTTCATCACCGGTCTGGGGAAGCGTTTCTGCCGACACACCCAACCCGCAGCGATAGCCTATGGCGTCAACAGGGCACGCCCCAATGCATTTGCCGCAACGGATGCACTCGGCATGGTTGGGTGCACGGGTCACATCGACGTCCATCTGGCAAACCTTCGAGCACGTGCCGCACGAGATGCATTTGCATGCGTCGACTCGAATTCCCAGCAAGGACACCTTGTTCATGAGCCCATAGAATGCCCCCAGCGGGCAAATCCACTTGCAGAAAGGGCGGTAGAACAAAACGCTCAGCACTACCACGGCAATGAGAACGAAAAGTTTCCAGGTAAAGAGCTGTCCCAGCGCAGATCGGATGCCTGCATTAGTGATTGACAGCGGAATGGCGCCCTCGAGCACGCCCTGCGGACAGATATACTTGCAAAAGAACGGGTCGCCCATCCCCACATCGTTGACCACCAGCACGGGCAGCACCACCACGGCAAACAGCAGCACAAAGTATTTGATATACGTAAGTGCCTTGAGCCTTTTTGTCGAAAGCTTTTTGCCGGGAATCTTGTGAAGTAGCTCCTGCAGCCAGCCAAACGGGCACAGAAAGCCGCATACAAAGCGTCCCAGCAGCACGCCGATCAAAATGAGCGTACCGGTAACGTAGTAAGAAAAATTGAACTTGGACGAGCCCACCACCGACTGAAATGCACCGATAGGACATGCGCCCGCAGCCGCAGGGCACGAATAGCAATTAAGCCCCGGCACGCAAACCGTTTTTCCCGCGCCTTGGTAGATGCCGCCTTTGGCGAAGTTTGGCAGGTGAATGTTGGTGACGAGCGTCGCCGCCGCCTGAATGAATCCGCGAAATCGAGCCAAAAAATGCGACGCAGTGTTTTCTCTTTTATCCAATTCCGATACACTCCAAACACAGCCTAATCGCTTTGGCCAGCACGGCATCCGCCTCGCCACGCATAACACCAAAGCACACCATGGCAATTCCGACAATCAACAAAGCGACCTGTGCCACGGGCTTTACCGCTTTAAACAACCTGACCACTCCTTTCGTTACGCGACCATTGGACCATATCGACCATAAAATCCGTGTTAAGCGCGATTTGGAATGTGCAAGGAGACTTTTATGCGTATTTTAATCGTCGAAGACGAGCGAGCACTGTGCGACGCAATCGCACGCAGCCTGCGAAACCTGGCATACAGCGTCGATTGCTGTCACGACGGACAGGAGGCGCTCGACCTGCTGGGCGTCGAAGTCTTTGACCTCGTGGTGCTCGACCTCAATCTCCCCCGCATCGACGGCATGACAGTGCTCAGGGAGCTGAGGAAAACCGACTGCGAGACCAAGGTTCTGATTCTATCCGCGCGTGGCGAAGTATCCGATAAAGTCACCGGACTCTATGCCGGTGCCAACGATTACCTTACCAAGCCGTTTCATCTGGAAGAACTTGCGGCAAGAATCCGCAGCCTTACCCTCAGGCGCTTTGCACAAAGCGACATAGTATTAACCTGCGGAAAGCTCAGCTTTGACACCAAGGCGCGCATCGCCTCCGTGGACAGCGAGGCTCTATCTCTTACACGCAAGGAAACAGGAATCTTGGAATACCTGATGCTTAATCAGGGGCGACCGATAAGCCAAGAGGAGCTTATCGAGCACGTTTGGGATAGCACCGTGAACAGCTTCAGCAACGCAACCCGCGTTCACATCTCGTCGCTCCGAAAAAAACTGCGCGGCGCTTTGGAATACGACCCGATTCGCAATCGGATTGGAGAGGGCTACGTTATGGAGGATGGCGAATGAAAAGGCTTTCGCTGCAATGGCGCATAACGATTATGACGGCGCTGCTCACGTGTGCGGCATGTGTGCTGACGAATTGCCTGGTCGGCTATACGGGCATGCGCTATATGGATGCCATCGGCAGTGACATCTCGGCCCTTAACGCTGCCGGCGTGGATTCGCCCCAGGCGTTCGACCCAACAAACGCAGCCCTCGATGACGAGGTTACAATCGTCGTAAACGACGCACAGGAATCTTTTGGCGCGACAGCCTGGTGCATCACGATTGGAGTCACGCTACTTGGCGGCGTGCTAGCATACTTTGTGAGCGGCCGCGCGCTCAAGCCGCTACGGGATTTTGCCGCCCAGGCAGAGCGCGTGCAGCCTGACAACCTAAGCGAAATCAGACTCAGCGAAGATGTGCCCGCCGAGCTGCAACGATGCAGCGCCTCATTCAACGAAATGGTCGCCCGTCTTGGCGAAGGATTCTCTGCACAGCGTCAGTTTACAGGCAACGCCGCACACGAGCTGCGCACCCCGCTCGCCCTTATGCAAGCGCAGATTGAGCTGTTTGTCTCCGAGCACCCCGCATCGCAATCCCAAACAGCCGAGCTGCTCGGCCTGTTACAAGAAGAAACCGAGCGAATGTCGCAAATGACCAAGGTGCTGCTTGAGATGAGTGAGCTCCGCAGCGTTCCCTGCGAGGACGATATTGAGCTTGGCCCCCTGTCCGAAGAAGTCCTCACCGACCTCGCTCCGCTTGCCGAGCATAAAGACATCGCCCTCAATTGCAGTGGAGGCGCTCTGATAATCGGAAGCGACACGCTCCTCTATCGGCTGGTGTTTAACCTGGTCGAAAATGCCATCCGTTACAGCCGCCCTGGCTCGACCGTCAACGTCTCCATCTGCGACAACGACAGCCACGTGCTTCTGCGAGTCGAGGATCAGGGCCCAGGAATACCCAAGCAGTACCGTGAGAGCATCTTCCAGCCGTTCTTCCGCGTCGACAAGTCCCGCAGCAGAGCATACGGCGGCGCGGGGCTTGGATTGGCGCTTGTTTGGGAGATTGCGAAGCTCCATGGCGGCACCGCGGAAGTCGAATCAAGTTCCGAGAACGGAACCGTGATGCTCGTGGCCCTTCCAAAACGGACTACGGTGCAATCAGATCGCTAAAATGGCGATACCGCGAGGCATGGCGCGGGCCTGCAAGATTGCACGGCCTCGCAACCTTTGCTATTGCGAATTTGAATTGCGCCATTCAATGGGAGAAACGCCCGTTGACTGTTTGAATGTTTGAGAAAACGTTGAACAGCGCGTCCAGCCTAGACGTGTTGCAACCTACGCAACGGAGCAACACCCTGCGAGCATGGTTTTAGCACGCTCCATGCGACGCGCCCTGGCGTAATAGCCGATGCTCTATCCTGTTTCACGAGAAAAAGCCGAGCATAGATGTGGCCTGCTTACAAACAGCATGTTCGCGAGTTCGTCAAGGGTGGACGTGCGGCCCTCGTCAATCATTCGCTCGATGGGGGCGTGCGCCTCAAGGACCCTCGAAATCGGCCTTCGGGGGACCCGAATTGCGAATTATTCCCGCAGGGCCCAATTATTCCCGTACCGCCGAGCAGTTCGCCGTACCGCCCGGTAGGGATATGCGGGAATAATTGGGCCGTTTCCCCAGATAGGCATGCAAAAGAAAGCCTCCGAACCAGAGGGTTCGGAGGCTCTTATTCCCGTTATTTCGCTGGTGGCTTTGTCCTGCGGCGATGCCGAAACAGTATCAGGCGGTACTCGGCAGCACCAAAACGCGAGTTCAGAAGCCAGTTCCCGTTATTCCCACTCGGTGGTTATAGTTTTGCCGTCTCGTCACTCCAGTTGCACCCAGTTTTCGGCGGCATCTCGAAGTGAGTGCCGCTGAATGACGCGACGTCGCGTTTCATCGGCTTCGGGGACAAAAGCTGGGACAACTTCAAAAACCATTTTCAAACTCAGAGTATTGAGTTTTTATTTTTGTCCCAAGGGGCACGGAGAGCCGCCTTTGGAGGCTCGATATCGCCGAAAACGCCCGTTTTGAAACTCAACCGCCTTTGAGCCTGCAAGCCACCAGCTTCAACAGTAAGTGAGTCGACGCGGGTGGCTTACGAGCCGTTCACAAAACCGCAGGCCACAGGTCTTTGTCAACGATAAGCAAAGTGAATAGTCTCAGGTGGCTTGCCCATGAGTTGGCGTAAGCCTGTTTAGCAAAAGGCTAATCGGACACGACAGGCCGCCCGCATGGCGACGGCGTTTCCCGTGCGGGCACAAACAGCCCTGCGTGCCCTGTCGCGCGATATCCCAATGCGACGTTCAGAACCCTACCCGCCAAGCAGCCACCTCGCGAAATTCAGCACGAGCACGCCCTCCCGGGTATGGGGCTCATGCCTCGTGCGAGTGATGAGAATCTTCGGGAATGCATCCCCGATGGATAGAATCGGCGCAATCTCCCTCTCGAGCGTCGAATCGGCGCCGATATCGTCGCTCACATACACTCTCCTTCCCGGTTTCGAAACCTGGAAGGCAGTATGCGCAAGGATGCGTCGAGGTGCGATCCCAGTCGTACCATGCCAGCAGAGATGTCGAGGCACATTCGTTCATGCTGCAATGCGGGCATCGGAGATGAAAAACAGCCCGTCGGGTAGTCATGGGCGTGCGGGAGCCCGCATCAGTAACCTGCCTCCTCGGTTGTCCCTTCTTTGCATGGTCGTCTACATAAAGGAGGAACCAGCCATGCAGATCAGCATGCTTGCCCTTCTTGGGTCACGGACCGGGGAGGCGAGGGCCTCCGTCGGGACCGCCCCGAGCAACCGGCATATCCAAGGAATGACAAGGCTCGATCGCTGTGCTGGTCAGGATGCCGAAGCGGGCCGTCCGCCAATCGGAATGCGGGTCAGGATGCTGCAACGTGATTCCAGCTGCAGGATACGGCTCCTTTGCGGTTGCCGCAAAACCTGCTGGCAACATTCTTACTATCCGAATGATGTACGCATCCCTTGGAATCGTTTCGCCTGACCAGGGCCATCTTCAGCGCCTCATCGGCCAGCTCGGCAGGCGCCTCTTCCACGCGTAATAGCCCTGGCGGGTCACCTATGCAACCAAAGATACAAAAGG
>CABUTL010000021.1 GCA_902494375.1 uncultured Collinsella sp. | reverse complement strand
TTGGGTCTATTTGATTGCGGCGTCGATCCACGCGACTTTTCGGCCGCAAACGAGCGCGCTCGTCGCCACCCGGGCATCATCGCCGGCGTTGGGCTTCACCCCTGGTGGCTCGCCGATGGCCACTGCGGTTTTGCCGAAGTCAATCTGCTTTGCGAAGTTGCTGCCCAAGAACGCTACATCGGCGAAGTCGGACTCGACTTTTCCGCGCGCTTTGCTGGAAGTGAGCCGCTACAAATACAGGCACTTAACCGGCTCTGCGATGCGCTCGTGCAGCATCCTCTTACCGGGCGCGTGATATCAATTCACGCCGTTCGTTCGGCAGGAGCCGTACTGGACGTCCTCGAATCGCATGGACTACTCATCCCAAACCCCGACTCCCCCGCTATCATCTTCCACTGGTTTAGCGGCACTTCGGACGAACTCACCCGCGCGCGTAATGCGGGCTGCTATTTTTCCGTCAACGAACGCATGCTCGCGACCAAGCGCTGTCGCGAATACGCACGACAGATTCCACTCGACCGCCTACTGCTCGAGACCGATGCGCCGGCCGAGCCAAACACAGAAACAAGCACGCAGTCGCTCATCAGGTCGCTCACAAGGACCTCAGAACGCATCACCTCGCTCAAAAACTGCGACGCAAAGCGCATCGAGTCGATAGTTTTAGCAAATGCGCACTATGTTTTTGACCTTCGCTGCCTTCGCTAACCCCTAGTGGGCAAAAATGCTAAATATGAGTACTGTTACCGGAATGGATACATTACTCATATTTGGCATTTTTTGCACACCGGGTCCCGAGGAGGCGCCTGCACCTCCCCGGGACCGCTCGGCTATTCGACGATTGGTGCTCCGTGGCCCCAAGAACCTTCCATGCCGCACACGGTCGAGGCAAACCCGGCAGCAAAGTCGAGCGCGCGCTCGATGGCCTCGGCGCCATCTTCACCACGCTTGGCGGAATCGAGATAGCACATCAAAAACGAGGTAAGGAACGAGTCGCCCGCCCCCATGGTGTCCTTCATGTCCGTTACCGGTTTAGCCAGCTGGCGGTAATAACGATCGCCGTCGTAAGCAATGCAGCCCTCGGCGCCCGCCGTAGCCGACACAAAACGCGGACCCAGGCCCTTCACCCATGCCAGACGCTCGCGAACCTCATCCTCACTCGCAGCATCCGCCGCACTAAAGAAAGCGAAATCGACGTAGGGCGCAATCTGCTCGTAGTACTCGTCGGTAGAGTCGTCCGAAAAGTCAAAAGAGACCGTGACGCCCGCAGCCTTCAACTTGGGCAGCTCGCGCTCGGTAAAGCAATAGTTGCCCGAATGAACCACATCGAACTGCTTCATGTACGAAAGGTCAAAGCGATCGAGGACATAGCGCGCATCGCCACGGATACCGCCCTCGTTGGAGCCAAGGAAGACACGGTCACCGTCAACGACGGTCACGCGAGCCGCTCCGTTCTCGCCAATCATCTGCTCGCACTTGTCAAGCTCGATACCCTCATCCTCGAGGCTTGCAATGACATGCTCGGCAGCGGCATCATTGCCAAAAATGCCCATGTATGCGGAGCGTGCGGCACCGCATTTCTTGGCATAAACGGCGAAGTTCACCGCATTGCCGCCGGGATACATGGTGTGGATATGCTCGTAGCGATCGACGACGTTGTCGCCAAATCCGAGCGCGTTAACGTTAAATGCCATGGCCTTTGCTCCTTCTAGTACTCGACAACACCCATATAGCGACGGAAATCGGGATCGTGATCAAACACCTTGCCGCGTGCGGCACGCAGCTCGCAGTTCATGGCGTAGAACAGCACCGGGTCCAGATAGGCACGGACGCTCGCCGGCACGGCTTCCATACCGTACTCCTTGGCATCGAGCACCATCAGCGTATCGGTATGCGTCTTAAGGAACGCCAGGGCGCGCTCGTCCATAGCACGGCACTCGCTGGAGCCCATCTGCAGGAAGTAAAAAACGCCATCCTGAGTAGCCTCGAAGGGGCCATGGAAGTACTCGGCAGAGTGAATGTAGCTGCAGTGCTGCCACTGCATCTCCATAAGAGAGCAGATAGCGAAACCGTAGGTCTGGCTAAAGTTGGGACCGCTGCCCAGAATATAGAAGAACTCGTGCTCCTGGCAAAGCTTGGCAAAGCGATCGCCCAGCTCGGCATTTACCTTCTCGCGTGCCGGGGGAAGAATCTTATCCATCTCGGCGATACCGGCATACATATCGGCAAGATCGGCGTAGCCCTCCTGCTGATCGAGCAGCTCTGCCGCAAGCGACAGCGAAATGCCAGCGGGGACCTCGGCCTGCGGCACGCCCTCGCCCCATGGGTAGACCCACGTGGTCCACTTGCCGGAGTCAATCTTGGATCCAGCGTTGTCGGTCTGGGCGATCACCGTAGCGCCAGCAGCAAGGGCAATCTCGCAGCCCTCGACGACCTCGGGGGTATTGCCGCTGTGGCTACAAGCGATGACCAGGGACTTCTCGCCCAGACGACGCGGACGCATAATGTCGAATTCACGCGCGGTATAGATATACGAAGTGAAGGTGGTTGCCTCGCGCTGCAGAAGCTCATGAGCCGGGATCAAATCGATCATGGAGCCACCGCAAGCAATCCAGTAGACGCTGTCGAACTTGCCCTTCTCGGCAATTGCCTCTTTGATCAGATCGCGTGCGTTCATATCCAGTTCCTTTCTTGTTTGGGCCGCAATCAATGACGTTGGTTGCGTGGCCGATAGTTGTTTTAGTCAATCAGATATTTCTCGAATGCGGCCATGTTCTTGGCATCAGCCGCCGCCGGGTCATCGTAGTAACGGCCGTCCGTAATTTCCTGGCCCAGCATGCCGTCGAAACCATGGACGTTGAGTGTGGCAACGAAGGCGTCCATATCGTGCTTGCCATCGCCCCACACCAGATGGCCATACGGGTCACCGTCGATAAAGTGCATCTCGTGAATTGCCCCATCACCAAAGGTGGCAAACCAGTCCTCGAGCGTCTCGCCAGCAACGCCCATCGCGGTTGTATCAACCATGGGCTGTAAATACGGGCTCGCGACCTCGTCAATCATGCGCTTCGCATCGGAAACCGTCGTCACAAGGTTGCTCTCCTCGGGACGCAGGCTTTCCATCGTAAGCACCAGACCGTGCTCGCCGGCATACTCCGCCAGAATGGACAAGTGCTCGCGGCTGCGCTTCCAGGCTTCCTCGCGGTCCTCGTCCCAGTCGCCCCAGCCCGAGTTGACGGACATACGGTCGCACCCAAGTACCTCGGCAAGCTCAATGCCGTGCTTAAAGTACGCCAGGCTGCGCTGTTCATGCAGCGGCTTGCGTGCGCAGTACTGCCAAGGATAGACAACATTCTCGGGGCACAGAGTACGATACCTAAGCCCACGGTCTGCAGCCTTTTTCGCCAGGACCTCAGCCTCAAAGTAGCCCGTATGGTCGAGCGTCACATGCGGCTCTGCGCACCACAGCTCAATGGACTCAAAGCCCAAACGCTGCTGCACATCAAGGAAGTAATCGAGCGACCACATGATGTAGTGGATATTCATGCCCGCAATCTGTTCGCGGCGCAGCGTCGGCTTGGATTCAGACATCTTATGCCTCCTTATTTCGATCGAACACGATTTGTCCGTCCGACATCGTCATATCAACCGCAAGATCGCGTGCGTCGCGATAATCGAGGTCAAACACATCCCGATCGAGCACGCAGATATCGGCAAGCTTGCCGACCTCGAGCGTACCCAGCTCATCTTCGCGCATCAGATCGTACGCGCCCCCGGCAGTCCAAGCGCGCAAGAGCTCGACAAGCGTCAGCGTGTTGACCTCATTCACGGGCAGTCCGTCGGCGAAGAATCCGCCGCACGCGCTGTAGATTGACTCGCCCAGGCTCGGAATCAACAGCGGCAAATCCGTTCCACAGCACACCGTGCATCCGGAATCTTCCATGCCGCGGCGATTCCAGCTGTGCAAAAGTCGCGTCTCGCCAATTTGTCGACGCATCATCGACAGGCAATCCTCGCGCCGGTCCAGCGTCAGAATCTGCGGATAGACCTCGCAAATTCCACCTAACTTGCCAAACTCGACAAGATCGGTCGGGTCAGAGTTCTCGAGATCGGTAATCGCATGGCGGCGAAGCATCCGTCCATGCTCGTCTCGAGGCAGCGAGGCATAGAGCGCCACGGTGCGACGAACGGCGCCATCACCCTGGCAATGCAAGGAATATCGGAAGCCGTCAGCATCAATTGCACGCAGCTCGCTTTCAATCAGATCCCACTCTGGCTCCTCGACGACCGTCTTGCCGGCAGCGCCCGCATCGGCCGTATCCTCATAGGGGTCAATCATCTCGGCAAGCCCCGCCCATACGCCGCGATCGGTCATACGGTTGAAGCCAGAAAAACGAACGAACGGTCCCCGGAAGCGCTCTCGTGCCTCGCGGGCATATGCCAGATTTGCACCAGCGCCCACCGGCTGCGACATCATAGAGACGCGAACCGTCAGCTCGCCAGATTCCTCACGGCGAGCCATTTCGTCGGCAAAGCCGTAGTAGTCATCAAACGCCATCTCCTTGATGGCGGTAACGCCGCGCTCGTTAAGCATGCTCATGTAGTCCGAATACCCCGCGCGCACCTCGGGCAACGCGAGGAAATCGCTCATCATGCGCCAGATCTTCTCGGCATAGCACGCCTGCGGTGTAAAACCGTATCGCGCACTGGCGGCAGCATTGAGAACGCAGGTCTCCGCGCCCGGTGTAAAGCAGACGACAGGGATATCACCAAAAAACTCGTCAAACACAGCTGCCGTATTTGCGTTCTCGGCATCCGATGCCAACGTTTCGGATAGGTTGTGGCCAAAAGCCGCCGCGCAATCCGGATGATCTTCTTTCCATGCACGCAAGAGCGACACGGCCTCTTTGGCATCATCGATGCCGGACAGATCAGACCCCAACGTCCGCAGCGCCCAGCCTGTATAGAAGGTATGTACATCGATCAGACCAGGCATGACGGTGCGGTCGCCCAGATCAACTACCTCGTCCGCCTGGGTCAAATACGAAGCCACCTCACACTTGGTGCCAACCGCCTCAATTCGATTGCCACGGACCGCTACGAAACCTTCAAACGGCAGGTCCCCCGTACCGGTAAAGACGCTCTTAGACGTCAGGACCGTTAAACGATCAGACATCACAACCACCTACACCGGAAGCATGCCAGAGATTGCCGTTACGATCAGGCCAAAGACGACCATAAAAATGAAGAACTTCCAAATGGTCTTCCACCATTGGCCAAACGAGATCTTTGCCACGGCAAGACCGGCAACCGTCATGCCCGCCACGGGACTGATGGTGTTGATGGTCTGATTAGCAAACTGGAGCGCGGTAACGGCGGCTTCGGGATTGAGGCCCATAAGCTCGGTCAGCGGACCCATGACGGGCATGGTGAGCGCCGCAAGTCCAGAGCTCGAGGGAACCAGCAAAGAGAGCAGGCCAAGGACGATATACATAAACGTGGTGTAGACGGCGGCAGGTGCACCGGCCAGTGCAGTAGCGAGCGCCTGGAGGATGGTGTCGATGATCATGCCACCCTCTGCAATGACCAAGATGCCGCGAGCGATGCCGATGACGATGGCGGCGTACGCAAAGTCGGCAATGCCTTTAACGAACTCCTCGGCGATCGTCTGCTGGTCAAGGCCGCCCAGGATACCGGCAAGCAAGCCCATACCAAGGAACACGGCGGAAATCTCATTCATGTACCAGCCCTGGGTAACAAGACCCCAGACGATAATGCCCATACCGCAGGCAAAATCGATAAGCACGAGCTTCTGACGGGTAGTGAACTCTTCCTCGATGGAGGCATCGGTCACGGAAAACTCAACACGCTTGAGCTTGTCGTCCTCGTACGTAATGGACGACTCGGGGTTTTTCTTGACACGCATGGCATAGCGCATGGCCCACGCGATACCGACGGCAGTGAAGATGACCCAAGAAACGGCGCGCAGCCACAGCTGAGGATTGCCCTCGATACCAATGATGCCTTGGGCGATCAAAACATTAAACGGGTCGATGGTCGAAGCACAATATCCCAGGTTAGGACCAAGGAAGCAGATGATAAACGCCGTCATCGAGTCATAACCGATACCCATCATGATGGGAATGAAGATGGCATAGAACGGCAGGGCTTCCTCAGACATGCCAAACGTAGTGCCGCAAATGGACAGCAACGTCATCGTAATGGGAATGATGAGGATGTCCTTGTTCTTGAGCTTTTTAATCACACGGCTCATGCCGGCATTCAAAGCGTTGGTCTTGGTGATGACTGCGAACGATCCGCCAATCAATAAGACGAACGCAACGACGTCGGCAGCCTCCTGGATGCCCTTAGTAGGCGCTTGCAGGACCGCAAAGATATCCTGGCCCAGATTGATGGTCTCGCCGGTCTCGGAATCGGTGTAGTTCTTATCGACCTGTTCATAGGTTCCAGCAACGGCGACTTCACGCTCGCCCGCCGCTGTCGAAATCGTCTTGCGCTGATACTGACCCGAGGGAACGATCCAAGTCAGGACCGCAAAGACAACGATCAGCAAGAACATGATCGTATAGACATGCGGTAATTTGAACTTAAAACGTCTGTTTGTCTTCTTCGCCTTCGTATCTGACATAGATACCTCCAAAGAACTCGAGACTGCATCGCATCTCGCTTCAACGCTTGCATAAGGCAAACGTTCTATGACGTTCTATAGATTACCAGCAGCTTTTCCCGTCATCAAGATAATTTCAAACTGATTGCCGCAACGCGGTTGAACGGTCGCGTTCGCGCCGTGAACGGTATGGAAGCGCCCGGTGAGATGATCCACCGGGCGTTTCCATTCGCAATGTCCTAGATGTCAAAAACGTAGCGAGACCCAACGATCCGCTGACGACCGATGATAAACGGCCGCCGTTGCTCATCGAAAAAGAAGGCTTCCATATAAAACAAGGGTTCGCCAACGGGAACCGCCAGCAACCGAGCGACCTCGGGCGATGCGCACGCGATCTCGAGCGTGCACGGGTCGGTAAACGCGGGCATGCGGCCAGTCTGGTTGCGCACGAACTCAAAAATGGATTGGTTAGATAGAGGCGCCGTTGATAGATAGGCGTTGTCCTCGTAAACGTATATGTTGTTCTCAAGCATGACGGGGACGCCATCGGCAGTACGCACACGCTCGACGCAAATCAAGTCAGTTCCAACGGGAACACCAAAGAACTGTGCTTCGGTAGAATCCGCCGGCAGTATCTTTCTCGAAATGACACACGCCCCCGGTTCCATTCCGTTAACGCGGCATGCGTCCGAAAAACTCTGGACGTCATCCTTCTGGCGAATCTTGCGCTTGAGCTTGGGGGCATTGACGAACGTGCCTTTCCCCTGTCGCTTCGTTAGATAGCCCTGCTGGACGAGCTCCTCAATAGCGCGTCGCACGGTAACGCGGCCAACTTTATAGCTCTCAGCCAATTCGAATTCGTTGGGTATCCGCGCGCCTGCCTTGTAGGCGCCGGAGTTGATTTCGTTTTTAATGATATCAATGACCTGTCGGTACAGCGGTATCGCTGCTTTACCGTCAGTTAGCCCTTCAGTCGGTGGCATATACCCTCTCCCAGCACAATTAAGTCAAAAGCGGGCTCAAGGGCATTCAACAAGCCCTTAAGCCCGCATTAGCATAAAGTATGCTTGCTGCCGCACCAAAATGTCGGGTATTTACTCATCTGACCCGAAAAACGCGCAACTACCGCGCTCCTAAGAAAGCGTGAGCAGCTCCGGCAGCTGGTCGATAATCTTGTCCGCGGCATCCTGGCTAAAGCCAAAGCGTTCCTCGCGCTTGGCAATGACCGTCAGGCCGGCTCGCTTACCCGCGGTAATGCCCGGAACGGAATCCTCAACGCAGCAGCAACGATTCGCGGGCAGCCCCAGCAGGTCCAGCGCATGCAGGTAGATGTCGGGCTCGGGTTTGCTCTCCTTAAACTGCTCGCCGCTCACCACATACTCAAAGGCATCAGACAGCCCGCATGCGTTGAGCACTTCCTCGATGCTAACCATGGGAGACGAGCTGGCAAGCGCCACGCGAACGCCACGGCGCGGCAGCTCTCGAATCGTATCCACGGCGCCTGGGTTAATCAAAGCCTGATAGTCACGCGGACGCTTATGCGCCCACTCGTCCCAACGGGCCAACGCCTCCTCGCCAGTGAAGTGTCCCTTACCGGCGCGCTCAAACCAATCGACCAGCATATGCAGGAAGAACTGATGCGAGGTACCGACCTGCCCATTCAACTCCTCTTGAGTCAGATTAAGTCCAAGCTCCTTGGCAAACGCGGCAGTCTCGCCCAAGTAGTAATACTCGGTATCGACAATGACGCCGTCCATGTCAAAGATAACGGCGTCGAACGGAAATGCGGACACGGCACCCTCCCTAACAAAAGGACGCCCGCAAGCAGGCGCCCGAGCCATGCATTAATCGGCGATTCTAACCCAGCAGCTTATCCAGCGCCACCGCAATGCCATCTTCGTTGTTATCGGCGGTCACCATCTGGGCTACAGCCTTAACCTCTTCGACGGCGTTACCCATGGCAACACCGGTGCCGGCCCACTCAATCATGGACTTGTCGTTCTGGCCGTCGCCAAACGATACGACCTCACTGGCATCGATGCCGAGCTTGGGCAGGGCACCCTCGAGTGCGCGGGCCTTGTCGATACCGGGCGCCGTGTACTCAAAGTACCAGTCGGCCGTAAACATGCCCGAAAGCGTCTGCTTAAAGGGCGCATACATCTCCTCGTAATGCGCCTGCAGGTAGGCCGGATCGCCCGCCGTCAGCAGCTTGTCCACGGGATAAGCATCAGCGACCTCATGCAGGCTCTCCACCTCGCGAATCTTAAGATCGCACGCATCGCGCTCGTATTTGACGATGTTTTTCTGCGAGCCGTCAGGCAGCGTGATCATGCAGTGATACGAATCCACGACATGCAAATCGCGACCGAGCGAAATCATAGGGATCACGTCAAAATTACGCAGGTGATCAATCAGACGGTGCAGCTCGTCAGCCGGCATAGCCTGGTCAAAAAGGACCTCATCGGTCTGAGCGTCGACCACATGCGCGCCATTAAAGGCAACCAGCAGACCGTCATGGTTTTGAAGGTCGAGCTCCTGCGCCAAGGCGTGCAGTCCCCATGCGGGACGGCCCGAAGCCAAGATGAGCTTAATGCCCGACTCCTGCGCCGCGAGCAGCTTCTCGCGCGTACGCGGGCTAATCACTTTCTGATCGTTGGTGAGCGTACCGTCGATATCCATCGCGATGGCTTTGATTGCCATATATGCCTCCCTGTCATTGAACAACCTTGTCTGAGCCATCATACAGAACACCCATCGCGACTCCGTTTACAACGGGCAAAAAGTCATATTGTCTCGAACATGAACGGCGTGTGGTCGTGAAGCTTTATCGCTCAGGTCAAATACGTCTGCCAGCGACGCTCATCCGTCGGTGCGCCCTCGACGATCGCGATGCCCGCCGATGCGCCTAACGCGCTGGCGCCGGCCTCGATGAATGCGCAAGCCTCTTCGTAATTATGGATACCGCCCGCCGCCTTGATTGCCACGGCATCGCCGAGCACCTCGTGCATCAGCCGCACGTCCTCGAGCTTAGCACCGCCAAAGCTTCTGCCGGTCGATGTCTTAAGGAATCCCGGCTTGGCCTCCAGCGCGATCTCGCATACACGGCGCTTGGCGGCGTCGTCGCCGTCCAGCTTGCACATCTCGACGATTACCTTGTCAGTGATGCCATGCGCGCGACAAAAATCAGCAATGGTAGTCATCTCGCGCTCGATGGCATCAAAATCGCGGTTCTCGATCGACCCCTGATTCAAAACGTAGTCAATCTCGGTAAAGCCACACGCAGCGTATTCCTCAAACCTCGCAAGCTTCTCCTCAAGCGTCATAGTGCCCTGGGGAAAGTCGATGGCGCCGGCAAGGATGATGTCAGAGCCCTCGAGCATGGCGCGGCCCGTCTCGTACTCCTGAAGGTTCGCAAATACGCAGCGAAAGTTGTACTTTAACGCCTTCTCGACATACTGCTCAAACGTGTCCTCGGGGGCATCGATATAGTCGATGTATTTATTGATGGGTTTGGCAAGCGTCATGCTGGGCCTCCTTGTTCAGGGCTGGCAACCGATTCGTGGCTTCACGCGAAAAACCACGTTCAATGTACGCCCGGCATGCAAGGACAGCGTCCGCATTCCGACAAGTGGTATGAAATTAGCCGTAAACGTATAATTTACGGACAGCGAATGGCACCGCACGCGGATGCCGACAGCAAGACATCCCCCCTCAATACACCCTCATGCCCATTTAAATAGCAAGGGGCCCGTATCTGTTGGGATACGGGCCCCTTTCGGCCGTGACCTATCTCAGCAACAAAGACTACTTGCGGTGAGCGCGGTAGAACTCGATCGCACCATCTTATCTGAGCCGGGGCGCGTTCGCATAGCGTGGCGCGTGACGGTTGCAAAACCACCCCATTTGAAACAAACGCAAAAAAGTACTTGCAAAGACACGTTCCGACATGTAAGTTGATAAAAGACCGCCGTTGCGGTTTTAAGTAGATCGAGCATATTCAGTTTCAGTTTTCAGCGTGTAAGAGAAAGAAGATCGGCAAAGTACAGCCCCAAACGCAATGACAACTTAATGAGGTAACTGCCACATGTGAGGCACCCAAGGCATTGCTGTCTCGATTTTGAGCACGATGCCTTCCGCCTTGCATGGGCCGTTCCATCCCGCCCCTGCAGCAACTGCCTCACGGGCTCATTGAAAACCGCATAGCACCCCAACGTCAGCACATCACCCACGGCAAGCACATCACTCACGACAACCAACACATCAACAAACAGCACGAACATCAACCGATTGGAGAAGCTATGACAAACCACCACGCTGAAGACGGCGATAAGAAAAGCATTCTGGATGCCCGCATTGAGCGAGCATATGCAAACGAATATGACGCCGCCTTTGCCGCCGCGACCATCAAGAACTACGCGTCGCTACCGCTCGCGACGATCTTGGCCGACCACCCTCAACTGCTGAAGCGCTGCACAAAGATCATGGGCGACCCCGACATTCGCAAGCTGACAGACCCCTATGCCCCAAAACGCGACAACGATTCGTACGTTCTTACCGTAGGCTGCCTAGCCCATATGCTTACGGCGCTCGACACGAAACTCAAGCTCGAATGGGAACCCGACGAGCGTCATGAACTCGAAAGCAAGCGGAACACCCTGCGCACCGCACTGTTCCTTCCGTTGGACGGCCTCAAGCGCTGCAACGTCGAGCTCAATACACAGGCGCGGCAAAAGCCCGGGACCACGGGGCAGAAAACTCCAAGACCCCATGCGGCCATCGTCGACCGCAACCGATATAACCGCATGACCGCGCACTTTTCCGCCGAGGGAGCAGCCATAAGGACGCTGATCGACCTGCTGTGCCTCCTGAGCATCAACGAGCTATTTGAGGGCTATCTCGCCCTTGTTCCCGCGACGGCACCCAAGTCGGTAGCAAAGATCATCGAGACCTGCAGACGCCAGTTTGAGCGCCATCGCAATGGCAGCGAGATGAACGCCAGCATCGCGCAGTACTACGCGGCTCATTACAAAAATGACGGATGTGCCCCTGTCGAGCATCAGCTGCGGCTCGCCTACACCAC
>CABUTL010000020.1 GCA_902494375.1 uncultured Collinsella sp. | reverse complement strand
GCATCGGCTTGCCGTCGAGCGCACGGCCGAGGTGCTCGGCCGCGGCGGCCTGGTTTTGATCCCGACCGAGACCGTCTACGGTGTCGCCGTGGCAGTCAACGCCTTCTCGGACGCCGTGCCCCAAGATACAAGCGAATTCCCATCGTGGCCGCGCGATCCGCAGGCTGCCGTCAATGGCGCCGCAGTTCCTGCGCTCGGCACCGGCTATCGCCGTATCTTCACTCTCAAGCAACGTGAACTCACGCAAACTGTCGCTTGGCTGGTCGATGGCGTCGAAGCACTCGACCGCTATGGCGTGGATATCCCGGAAGATGCCCGCGTACTCGCGCGACGATGCTGGCCGGGAGCCCTGACTATCGTGGTCAAGGCAGCCCCCTGCGTGCCGACCTTTATGCGCGCTGCCGACGACACGGTGGCCCTGCGCGCTTCGGCCTCTCCCGTGGTCCAAGCGCTTATCCGCGCCTGCGGCAGTCCCCTTGCCTGCACGAGCGCCAACACGCACGGCGCGCCTTCGCCGGCAAGCTTTGCTGCCGTCGAGGGTCGCATCCTGGAGGGGGTCGATGTTGCCGTCGACGCCGGTGAGACCCCGTGTCGCGACGCCTCGACCATCGTGTCGTTCCAGCACGGCGGGCTCCAGATCCTGCGCCAAGGCGCACTTCCCGCATCAGAGATCGAACGGGTCCTGTCCGACCCGATGCAATAGAAAGGTATAAGCGATGTCGTTGAATCTGGGCAGCCTGGGCATGGAAGATGCCTCGTTTGACTTTGGCGGTTCCTACATAATGGCGCTCGACTGCGGCACCACCTCGGTACTTGCGACCATCGTCGACGAGTACGGCTGCATCGTCGCGCAGGCACGTCGTAGCGTCAAAACCAGCTTCCCGCGTCCCGGTTGGATAGAGCAAGACCCCATGGAGGTGCTTGCCAGCCAGATCGGCGTGATGATGGAGGTCCAGTTTAAGAGCGGCATCCATTCTGACCGCATAGCCGCCATCGGTATCTCCAACCAGCGCGAGACCACGGTGGTGTGGGACCGCATAAGCGGCCAACCCATCTATAACGCCATCGTGTGGCAATGCCGTCGCACCGCACCTCTGATCGACGAGCTGGTCGAGCGGGGCGCAGAAGAGCTGGTGCGCTCCCGCACGGGACTCACGCTCGATCCGTATTTCTCGGCTTCCAAGGTGCAGTGGATCCTCGACAACGTCGACGGTGCGCGTGAGAGCGCGGCGGCGGGCGACCTCATGTTCGGCACCATCGACACCTGGCTCATCTACAACCTCACCGGCAGTCAGGTCTTTGCCACCGACTACACCAATGCCAGCCGCACGGCGCTCTTTAATATCCATACGCTCGATTGGGACGACGACCTGCTGGCGCTCTTTGACGTTCCACGTTCCATGATGCCCGAGGTCCGTTGGAGCTCGGGCGACTACGGCCGCGTCGCGAGCGACATCATGACCAACATGCCGCCCATCATGGGCGTGGCGGGCGATCAGCAGGCGTCGCTGTTCGGCCACTGCTGCTTCCATCCCGGCCAGACCAAAAACACCTATGGCACGGGTTGCTTTATGCTCATGAACACCGGCGACGAGGTCGTCGAATCCAAGAACGGTCTGGTCTCCACGATCGGTATCGCCGCGGACGGCAAGATCAGCTATGCGCTCGAGGGTTCTATCTTTGCCGCCGGTTCCACCATGAACTGGCTGCGCAACAACATGGGCATCATCTCGAGCGTGAGCGAGTCGGCACAACTCGCCGCTTCGATTAGCGACAACGAGGGCTGCTACTTCGTTCCCGCCTTCGCTGGCCTGGGCGCTCCCTGGTGGGACCCGCGTGCCCGCGGTATCGTGTGCGGCCTGACCGGTGCCTCGAGCCGTGCGACCATCGTACGTGCCGCCTGCGAATCCATGGCCTATCAGAGCTACGACGTGCTGCGCGCCATGGAGCAGGACGTGGGGCTTTCGATCGAGCGCCTGTCTGTCGATGGCGGTGCCTCGCGCAACGAGTTCATCATGCAATTCCAGGCCGACCTGCTGGATATCCCCGTGCTGCAATGCGAGACGGTGGAGACCACGGCAATCGGCGCCGCGTACTTGGCGGGTCTTGCCGTCGGCTATTGGGAAGACCTGGAAGAGCTGGAGCAAAATGCCCAGATCGTTAGGACCTTCCTTCCCCACATGTCCGCCGAACGCCGCGAGCAAAACCTTGCGGGCTGGCGTGATGCAGTCAGGCGCTCGCTCAGCACCGCACAGTAGGGCTGTGATGGTCTGCTCGATATAACAAACCGCTAAACTAATGCATGGCGTGCGGCGGCAACATTGCTTCGCGCCTTGTCAGCAAGGCCGTTTTGCGGCCGCAACGAAAGGGGCAATCAACCCATGACCGTCACCTACGACGCGTCCCGTGTGACGCTTGTCGACCACCCGCTCGTCCAGCACAAGCTGTCGATTCTGCGCGACAAAAACACCGGCACCAACCAGTTCCGCCAGCTCGTGCGCGAACTCGCACTTTTTGACGGCTACGAGGCCATGCGCGACCTGCCCATGGAAGACGTCGAAGTCGAGACCCCCATCACTACTGCCACGTTCAAACAGCTCGCCGGCAAGAAACTCGCCATCGTGCCCATCCTGCGTGCGGGCCTTGGCATGGTCGACGGCATCCTCGACCTGGTGCCCTCCGCTCGCGTGGGCCACATCGGCATGGAGCGCGACGAGGTCACCCACGAGCCGCACGAGTATTACTGCAAGATGCCCAAGGATATCGACCAGCGCATCTGCCTGGTCGTCGACCCCATGCTCGCCACGGGCGGTTCGGCCGAGATGGCCATCAGCTACCTGCGCGAGCGCGGTGTCAAGGACATCCGCATGCTGTGCATCGTCGCCGCGCCTGAGGGCCTCAAGTCACTGACCGAAAAGGACCCCGACGTACATATTTATACGTGCGCCATCGACGACCATCTCAACGAGGCCGCCTACATCGTTCCCGGCCTGGGCGACGCCGGCGACCGCATCTACGGCACGCTGTAATCTCTGGGCCATACCGGCTAACGTCGAAAATACGAAGAAATGGTGCGCGCGGGCGAGCAAAAGACGTCCACGCGCGCTCCTGTTAACGGACGTTTTGCGCTGAGGGGTTCGAGAAAAACGTATTACCGTACCTGCGGCATAAAGAAGGTCTTAAGAAAACGAACAGGTGCGTATTAACCGATGCTTTTTCGGTTGTACTTTAGCGATTGGCTCGTACAATAGTCACCAATGTTTGGCGGGAACTGTCCTGTGAGGCGATAAAAAAGGAAAGTGAGGACGCCAGTGTTTCAGATAGCCGATCTGCTCGCTATCGTTGCAGGTGCCATCGCGGGCGCGATTGCCTTCCTTCCGTTTGTCTTTACGCTCAAGCCGGTTCTTGACGATAAGCAGAATGCGGACATGCTCAAGGGTATGGTGAGTCTCGCGGTCTCGGCAATCGCGTTGCTTGTCTTTACCTTGGTTGTGTTTGTGTTGTTCGGAGAGGCATTTCGCATGTTCCTCCTGGGCGAGGCGATCGGCTTCGTGGCCTTTATGGCCGCCTGCGCGGTTCGCGTCGCCAAGGCGCTGCGAGATCCTCATGAGGTCGAAAGGTAAGTCGTGGAAATTTTTGAAAAGCTGCCTGATGAGATTAATCATCTGGTCAGCGAGTTCAGCTCCACCCCTGTCGTGGGCGATCTGAGCTGCGGCATCACGCAGTACTCGTTTTGGCTGATCGTCTCCACGATCGTGCTCCTGATCGTCCTGGCCGTGTTCAAGAAGAAGCAGACCCTGGTTCCCAAGGGCTTCTTCGTCAACGGTTTCGAGTACATCATCGAGTACGTCGAGAACGATATCGGCAAGGGCGTCGTGGGTGAGAACTGGAAGAAGCACTTCCCGTTCCTGTGCTCGCTTTTCCTGTTCATCCTGATCAACAACATGATCGGCCTGATTCCGGGAATGAAGCCCGGCACCGGCGCAATCGGCTCCACCGCCGCGCTCGCCATCTTCGCCTTCGTGTACTTCATCTACTACGGATGCAAGGCTCACGGCGTGATCGGCTACATCAAGAGCCTCGCTCCGCAGGGCGTGAGCTTCCCGATGAACGTGCTCGTGTGGGTCGTCGAGCTTTTCTCGACCTTCCTGCGCCTCATCACGCTCGCCGTCCGTCTGTTCTGCAACATGTTCGCAGGACACGTGGTCATGGGCTCGTTCGCCATCATGGCGAGCATGTTCATGCAGCCGCTGCTTCAGCAGGTTTCCGCGGCCCACGCCGTCGGCGCCCTGCCTTCGCTGGCCTGGCTTGCCATTCTCATCCTGATCTATGCGATCGAGCTTGTGGTCGGCGCCATCCAGGCTTACGTCTTCACGGTCCTTACCGCCGTGTATGTCTCCGAGGCAGAGGAGGTCGCGGAGGAGGAGTAGTCTTCCGTTCGCGCCTTAAAGGTAAGGCAATTCGTTAAACCGCCGGTGCCCGTACCCATGGAGCCCGGCAGTTATAAAAAGGTTATCCTGCGTGAAATAAGACACGCACGACAAAGGAGGAATCGTGGGAGTTATCGGTTACGGTCTCGGTGTTATCGGCGCTGGTCTTGCTATCGGCCTGTCTGCTCTGGGTGCTACGGGTGCTATGGCCCGTCAGCCTGAGGTCCAGGGCCGCGTGTTCACCGTCTTCATCATGGGCTCCGCTTTCGGCGAGGCTCTGGCTCTGATCGGCTTCGTTGTCGCGCTGATCGTTAAATAGCACGGAGCGTCAAGTATGAATCTTTCATCCCAGAAGAGCGCGATCGCACTCTCCGCGTCCGCGGCCGCGCTGCTCATGCCGGTTTCCGCGTTCGCCGAGGACGGCGCCGCCGGTGCGGACATCCTCATCCCTAAGATGGCGGAGTTCATCCCGGCGCTTATCGCCTTCCTGATTATCTGGATCGTGCTGGCCAAGGTCGCCCTGCCGGGCATCATGAAAACCATGGAGGAGCGCGGCAAGAAGATCGAGGAGAGCCTCGACGAGGCCGAGAAGACCAAGCAGGAGGCTATCGCCAAGCGCGCTGAGTCCGACTCGATCGTCACCGACGCCCGTCGTCAGGCTGCCGACATCGTTCTCGAGGCCCGTAAGGACGCCGAGTCCGAGCGTGCCCGTATCATCGAGGCTGCTCACAAGGAGGCCGAGGAGATCATCGCCAAGGCCCATACGACCGTCGAGGACGAGCGCAAGTCCATCTACGCCGGTGCCGCGAGCTCCATCGCCGACCTGTCCGTTGCCGTCGCCACCAAGATCGTGGGCGAGGCACTCGAGGACGATGCCGAGCAGAAGAAGCTCATCGAGCGCTACATCCAGGAAGCAGGTAGCCTGAATGCCGACTAGCCGCTATCAGGACAAGGTGCTCGAGACCTACGCGCGTTCCCTTTTGGAAGCCGCCAAGGCCGAGAACCATGTGTTCGAGGACCTCGAGATGATCGAGCGCTTGGCTTCTGCCAGCCCCGAGATCATCGCCGTGCTCGACACCATGTCCAAGCGCGACCAGCTCGACCTTCTTCCCAAGGTGGCAGCTGCCTTTAAGTATGTTGCCGAGGAAGACGAGGATGTAGTGGGCGTGACCGTCACCACGGCGATCCCGCTCGACGACGAGCTGCGTCAAACCATCACTAAGAAATGCGAGCAGGACTTCGGCCGCAAGGTATTCCTTATCGAGCAGGTCGACCCGTCTATCGTGGGCGGCCTGGTGCTCGAGGCCCGCGGCGAGCGTCGTGACATTTCCGTCAAGACGCAGCTGCGCATCGCGCAGGAGACCCTCGCAAACTCTGCTAATTCGTACGGAGGTGAAGCCTAATGTCCGAAACCCTCAATGCCCAGGATATCGCCAAGAAACTGCAGGAGCAGCTCACGAGCCTCTCCGCGACGGTCGATACGCATGAGGTTTCAACGGTCGACGAGGTAGGCGACGGCATCGCGCGCGTCTCCGGCCTCAAGAGCGCCATGGCAGGCGAGCTTCTGGAGTTCAAGAGCTCCGATACCGGTGAGACCGTCTTCGGCCTTGCCCAGAACCTTGACCGTGACGAGGTCGGCGCCGTTCTGTTTGGTGCCGTCGACTCCATCAAGGAAGGCGACGAGTGCCGCACCACTGGCCGCATTATGGATATCCCCGTGAGCCGTGCCATGCTCGGCCGCGTCGTCAATCCGCTCGGCCAGCCCATCGACGGCCTGGGCGACATCGTCGCCACGCACCGTCGCCCCATCGAGTTCAAGGCTCCCGGCGTCATCGATCGTACCCCGGTGTGCGAGCCGGTTCAGACCGGTCTGCTCGCTATCGACTCCATGGTGCCTATTGGCCGCGGTCAGCGTGAGCTCATCATCGGCGACCGTAAGACCGGTAAGACCGCCATCGCCATCGACGCTATCCTCAACCAGCGCGGCAAGGGCATGGTCTGCATCTATGTCGCCATCGGCCAGAAGGCCTCCACGGTTGCCAACATCCGCGAGACCCTCGCTCAGCACGGTGCGCTCGACTACACCATCATCGTTTCGGCCACCGCTGCCGATTCCGCCCCTATGCAGTACATCGCGCCTATGGCCGGTGCCGCTATCGGCGAATTCTTCATGTACAACGGCGAGGACGGCAAGCCCGCCAGCGAGACCAACCCCGGCGGCCACGTGCTCGTCATCTACGACGACCTGTCCAAGCAGGCTGTGGCCTACCGTCAGATGTCGCTGACGCTGCATCGTCCGCCCGGACGCGAGGCCTATCCTGGCGACATCTTCTACCTGCACTCTCGTCTGCTCGAGCGTGCCGTCAAGATGTCCAAGAAGAACGGTTACGGCTCCATGACGGCTCTTCCGATCATCGAGACCCAGGACGGCGACGTCTCGGCCTACATTCCGACCAACGTCATTTCCATTACCGATGGTCAGATCTACCTGCAGTCCGAGCTCTTCTTCCAGGGCCAGCGCCCGGCAGTCGACGTGGGCATTTCCGTGTCCCGCGTCGGTGGCGACGCGCAGACCAAGGCTATGAAGCAGGTCGCCGGCAACCTCCGTCTGGACCTCGCTTCGTACCAGGAGCTCGCCGGCTTTACGCAGTTCGGCTCCGACCTCGACGAGGCTACTCAGAAGCAGCTGACCCATGGTGCCCGCATGACCGAGCTCCTGAAGCAGCCGCGTTACAAGCCGTTTGAGGTTGGCGAGCAGATCGTTACGCTGTTCGCTGGCAACGAGGGCTTCCTGGATGACCTGGAGATCGCCGACGTGCTGCCTTTCCGTGCCGAGCTCATCGAGTACATGGACAATGGCTTTGGCTCGCTGCTCGACAAGGTTCGCGCCAAGAAGATCGATGATGACACCAAGGCTGAGCTCTTGCGCGTCATCGGCGACTTCAAGCAGCAGTTCATGGCCAAGCACCATTCGGATGTTTCTGGATCAGAGGAGAACTAAGCCCCATGGCCAACCTTCGCGACATTAAGAAGCGAATCTCCTCGGTTACCACGACCAAGCAGATCACGCGCACGATGGAGATGGTCTCTACGGCCAAGATTCGTCGTGCCCTCGATCGCTCCAAGCAGGCCGAGCCCTATAAGGAGGCGCTGACCGACGTCATGTTGACGGTTGCCGGCGACGCCTCCTGTTCGGGCACCGATCCCATGCTGCAGAAGCATGAGAGCGTCAAGCATGGCCTGATTGTCGTTATTGCCTCGGACCGCGGCCTTGCCGGCGGTTTCAATACGACGGTGGAGCGCACGGCCGAAAAGCTCGCCGCTTCTTGGGCGAACGACGGCATCGAATACGAGATCATCGCGTGCGGGCGTAAGCCGGCCACGTATTTCCGTGACCGCGCAAACGTTGTCATGCACTTTGAGGGCAACTCCTCTGAGCCCGATTTCAATCAGGCCCGCATGATCTCCTCTCATATCTGCGATGCGTATCGTGCCGGTGAGCTTGACCGTGTCGAGCTTGTCTACCACCACGCCAAGAACCGCGTGGATCAGGAGCTTCGCGTCGAGCATCTGTTGCCGCTCGACCCCGAGATGATCGCTATGGCCCACGGTCCGCGTAAGAACGAGACCGACGCCCCTAAGCGCATCTCGTCCACGTTCGAGTTCGTGCCCTCTCCCGAGCATGTTCTCGGCAAGCTTGTGCCGTCTTATATCCTGACGGTCATCTACCAGGCCCTGATCGATTCGGCGGCTGCCGAGCAGGGTGCACGCCGCAAGGCCATGCACTCCGCGACGGAAAACGCCACCGCGATCATCTCGACCCTTACCCGCACGTATAGTCGCGTGCGCCAGGCTTCGATCACGACCGAGATTAACGAGATCGTCGGCGGAGCCTCAGCATTGGAGGAACAGTAATGGCTAATAACACCGTAAAGCTTGCGGTCGAGGAAGCCACCAAGAAGACGACTGCCGGTGATGGTCGCATCGTGCGAATCATCGGCCCTGTCGTCGACGTCAAGTTTGACGGCGCGGTGCCCCCGATCTACAACGCGCTCACGGTCGAGGCCGAGACCCCGATCGGTCATCTGAGCACGATCCTCGAGGTCGAGAGCCAGCTTCCGGGCGGCGTCGTCCGCACGGTCGCCATGTCCTCGACCGACGGCCTGCAGCGCGGCCTCATCGCCACCGATACCGGTGAGCCCATGAAGATGCCCGTTGGTCCCAAGACGCTCGGCCGCATTTGGAACGTCATGGGCAAGCCCGTCGACGGCAAGCCCATGCCCGAGGTGGAGGAGTTCTACCCCATCCACCATGCAGCGCCCCGTTTCGACGAGCTCACCACCAAGACCGAGATCTTCGAGACCGGCATCAAGGCCGTCGACCTGCTCGAGCCCTACATCCGCGGCGGCAAGACAGGTCTGTTCGGCGGCGCCGGCGTCGGCAAGACCGTTCTGATCCAGGAGCTCATCAACAACCTCGCCCAGGAGCACGGCGGCACCTCGGTGTTCACCGGCGTCGGCGAGCGTACCCGCGAGGGCACCGACCTGTTCCTCGAGATGAGCGAGTCTGGCGTTATCGACAAGACCTGCTTGGTCTATGGTCAGATGAACGAGCCGCCCGGAGCGCGTCTGCGCATCGGTCTGGCCGGCCTTACCACCGCTGAGTACTTCCGCGATCGCGGCCAGGACGTTCTGCTGTTCATCGACAACATCTTCCGCTTCTCCCAGGCAGGTTCCGAGGTTTCCGCACTGCTGGGCCGTATGCCGTCCGCCGTTGGTTACCAGCCCACGCTGGCAACCGAGATGGGCGACCTCCAGGAGCGCATTACCTCGACCAAGACTGGCTCCATTACTTCCGTCCAGGCTGTCTACGTCCCCGCAGACGACCTGACCGACCCGGCGCCTGCCACGACGTTTACGCACCTCGATGCCACCACGGTTCTTTCGCGTAGCATTTCGTCGCTCGGCCTGTTCCCGGCTATCGACCCGCTCGCGTCTTCCTCCGACGCTCTCGATCCCTCGATCGTCGGCGAGGAGCACTACCGTGTCGCCGTCAAGGTCCAGGAGCTCCTGCAGGAGTACTCCGACCTTCAGGACATCATCGCCATTCTGGGTATGGACGAGCTGTCCGAGGAGCAGCGCCTTACGGTCAACCGTGCCCGTAAGATTCAGCAGTTCCTCTCGCAGTCCTTCCACGTCGCCGAGAAGTTCACCGGCAACCCCGGTGTCTACGTCCGCGTCGAGGATACCGTCCGCTCTTTCGCCGAGATTGTCGACGGCAAGGCCGATGACCTGCCCGAGCAGGCTTTCCGCTATGCTTCCACGATTGAGGACGTGCGCGAGCGCGCCCGCAAGATGGGGGAGAAGTAGGTTATGCGTATCCGCATCGTGTGCCCCGTGAGCTGCGCCTATGAGGGCGACGCTGCGTTTGTGTCGATTCCGTCCACGGATGGCGAGTTTGGCGTCCTGCCCGCTCACTCCAGCGAGATCTGCACGATCGACCGCGGTTACGTTCGCGTTTCCGATAAGGCCATGGGCACTGTCGACCACACGTTTGCCGTGGCCGGCGGCTATGCCCAGGTTGCGGACGATGTCGTGACCGTTCTCGCCGAGCGCGCTTGCGATTTGGCGACCGTCGATGCCGACAAGCTTAAAGCTGATATTCAAGGTTTTGAAGAGAAGCTGGGTAATTTGTCGGAGGATGATGCACGCCGCGCCTACCTCTATAATGAAATCGCATGGTGTAAGCTCAAGCTTGCCCAATAGTCAAACGATTTAGCGTTCGACCATTTGCGAACACATCATGCCCGGGATGGCCCAGCCATCCCGGGCATGCTTTTTGAAAGGGTAGACCTTGGATATTATCCGCGTTGAGGGTGGCCACGCCATCGGAGGCTCCGTGCCCGTCTCGGGCGCCAAGAACTCCGCACTCAAACTCATGGCGGCAACGCTTCTGGCGCCGGGCAAGACGACGCTGCAGAACGTGCCCGATATTTCCGATGTCCACGTGATGGGCAAGGTGCTCAAGGGCATGGGCGCTACGATCGATGTTCTCGACGAGCACACGCTCGAGATTGATACCTCTCAGGTCGATTCTTGGGAGGCCCCCTACGAGCTCGTTGCCAAGATGCGTGCTTCCACCGCCGTCATGGGACCCCTGCTGGGTCGCTTCCATCGCGCCAAGATTGCCATGCCGGGCGGCTGCAACCTGGGTGCTCGCAAGATCGATATGCACATTCTTGGTCTTGAGGCCCTGGGCGTTGAGTTCGATACCGCCCATGGTTACATCAACGCTAATGCGCCCCAAGGTCTGCGCGGTACCACCGTCACGCTCGAGTTCGCCAGCGTCGGTGCGACCGAGAACCTCATCATGGCCTCTGTGCGCGCACAGGGTACCACGGTTATCGACAATGCCGCCCGCGAGCCCGAGATCGTCGATCTCGCCAACATGCTCAACGAGATGGGCGCTAAGATTGTCGGCGCCGGCACGCCCGTCGTGACCATCGAGGGCGTGGAAGAGCTGCATCCTGTTACCCATCGCGTAGTGGGCGACCGCATCGAGGCCGGTACCTTTATCGTCGCCGGTGCGCTGATGGCCGACGATCGCGGTGTCGACGTCACGGGTTTTTGCCCCATTCACTTGGGCATGGTGCTCAAGAAGATGGAGCTCATGGGCATCGATTGCGAGCGCGTCGAGGATGGCGTCCATGTGAACCGCGCCGAGCGTATCAAGCCGGTCGACATCCAGACGCTTCCGTTCCCCGGCTTCCCGACGGACATGCAGGCACAGATTATGGTACTCTCCGCCCTTGCCGACGGCAGTTCCGTTATTACCGAGAACATCTTCGAGAATCGCTTTATGTTTGCCTCTGAGCTGGTGCGCATGGGTGCCGACATTCGTATCGAGAGTCATCATGCCATGATTCATGGCGTCAAGGGCTTCTCGGGTGCACAGGTTACCTCGCCCGATCTGCGTGGCGGAGCGGCCCTCGTCGTAGCGGGCTTGATCGCCGACGGGACGACCGAGGTTTCGGCCATTCATCACATCAAGCGCGGCTACGAGCAGTTTGTCGAAAAGCTGCAGGCGCTCGGCGCGCATGTCGAGCATGCTACCGTCCCCGATCCCGTCATCTACTAATACAGGTTGCCTATGTTTAATAAAAAGCCCCTCGCGGATACCACCGCCCGAAGACCCTCAACTGGTGCGCAGGCCAAGATCTACAGTCGCGATAACGTGGCTCGCTATTCCGAGCGCGCTCGCCAACGTCGTCGTAGCCACACGATTCGTCACGTCGCGCTCATTGTCGTGCTTGGCGTGCTGCTGAGTGCCACTACCGCTGCCGGCCTGTGGTTTGCCACCATTATGGGCAAGCTCGGCGATTCTAATGTCATTACCGACAATCTGCGTCGGGTTCTGGTTGACACCGATGAGGCAAAGGATCCGTTCTACGTGCTGCTTCTTGGCACCGACGGCCGTCCGGGCGAGGATACGTATCGTGCCGACTCGATTATCCTGGCACGCATCGACCCCACGCAAAAGCAGGCGACGCTCATTTCCGTTCCGCGCGACACCAAGGTCGAGTACAAGGGCGAGACCATGAAGATCAACGCCT
>CABUTL010000019.1 GCA_902494375.1 uncultured Collinsella sp. | reverse complement strand
ATGGTCGTGATGGGCGGTGCGCTTACCGTGCCCGGAAACGTGAGTGCGGGCGCCGAGGCCAACATGGCAGGTGATCCCGAGGCGGCCGATGCCGTTCTTGCCGTGAATGAGCGCGGTGGACGCCGGCGGCGTATAGGGCTCAGTCGCCTGCAGAGGACGGTCGGCACCAAGGTACACCGGAACCTCGGGGCGGCCCAGCAGATCGAGCACCGCCAGGCAGTTGTGCGCCGATTGCTCGACGCGCACGTTGCCAAAGCACGTGGTGATGCCCACGAGCTCCACCTCGGGGCTCGCGATGGCATAGGCGAGCGCCATCGCATCGTCCACACCCATATCCAGATCAAGGATCAGCTTCTTGGTTGCCATTGTTCTACTCCGCTTCTCCGTCTTTATCGTTTAACCAAACCAATGTTCAACTTCGGCGCGCGTGGGAATCGATTGCTGAGCGCCCAGGCGCGATACCGTCACTGCCGAGGCGCGAGCACCCGCGGCCATGCACTCAAAGAGTTGCAAGCCCTCTAGGCGAGCCGCCGCCAACGCACCGATAAACGTATCGCCGGCGGCCGTGGTATCGACTACCGTACTTGAAAGTGCCGGCATGCGCAGCAGCTCACCGCCATCGCCGAGCGCAACCGAGCCGGCACCGCCCAGCGTGATGACCGCGGCGCCGGCGCCCTTGTCGAGCAGCGCATTGAGCGCGGCGACGCAACTCGCATCATCCATGGGCAGAATGCCCGTCAGAACCTGGCACTCGGTCTCGTTGGGGCAGACCAGGTCGACCGCAGGCCACGCTCCTGCCGGCAGGTCGCAGGCGGGCGCCGGGTTAAAGATCGTATAGAACCCCAGCTCGTGAGCACAAGCAAGCGCCTCGGCCGTCGCCGCAAGGTCACATTCGCCCTGGGCAATAAAGACGCTTCCGACAGCCGGGGCAATCTCGCTGGCATCGCCGTCGAGCCCGTCGGCCACCAAGCGCCTCAGTGCGCGGGCAACGTCCTCGCCCGCAAGCGCATGGTTGGCGCCCGGCGACAGCACGATGCGGTTGTCGCTCTCACAGCGAATGATAGTCGCGGTACCGGTCTCCACGTCATCGCGACGCGCCACAAACTCAACGCCCACGCCGGCATCCTGGAGCCCTGCCACAAGCGCATCGCCAAAGGTATCGCGCCCAACAGCGCCGATCATGCACGTGCGCGCACCCATGCGCGCAGCGGCAACGGCCTGATTGGCTCCCTTACCGCCGGCGTTGGTGATAAAACCGTTGCCGCCGACGGTCTCGCCCGCACGCGGTATGCGCTCGCACGCCACCGAAAGGTCCATGTTCATACTGCCGAACACCGCAACGATGCCGCGATCTGCCATGGAAACCTCCTCATCTGCGGGCCTTATGCCCACCGTCGGCCGTCGATCGTGCACTCTCGCACCCCCTATAACTTTAGTTCACTTTGATGTGAACGCGCGCTTGAGCTTGCGCCAGCAGCAAGCATTCACAGGAGCAGGCAGTTACAATGAAGGCGTGCTGATTATTCTCGTCATTGGATGATGTTTTATGGAACAACTCTCGCAATCGGGCTCGCGCGGTCGGCGCCGCACGGGCAACGAGCCGGCGCCGCACGAACGCGTGAAGGGCGGGCGCCGCGCCAACGAGCCGCGACGCACCGCGAGCCCCCATCGCGCTTCTGCCAACAACGCGGGCCGCGCCAACACTCCCGCCGCGGAGCAGACGCCTGCTCGCCCCAAGTCCCGCTACATCCCTGCCCTTGACGGCCTTCGCACGCTTGCCGTCGTCGCGGTGGTGCTCTATCACCTCAACCTCACGTGGGCTCAGGGCGGCCTGCTTGGCGTCACGATCTTCTTTGTGCTTTCGGGCTATCTGATCACACGCCTGCTACTCAACGAAGTCGCTAAGACCGGCCGCATCGACCTCAAGAGCTTCTGGATCCGCCGCATCCGTCGCCTGGTCCCCGCCGTGGTGACCGTTGTGGTTGTAACCTGTGCGCTGTGCACCGTCTTCAACCACGTGATGCTCACCAAGATGCGTCCCGACATTCTGCCGTCGCTGCTGTTCTTTAACAACTGGTGGCAGATTATGCAGGACGTCTCGTACTTCAACGCCCTGGGCGACCCCTCGCCGCTTACGCACTTTTGGTCGCTCGCCATCGAGGAACAATTCTACCTGGTTTGGCCACCGCTGCTGTTTGCCATGGTGTCCATGCATGTGAGCAAGGCCAACACGCGCCGTGTGGTCCTGGGCCTGGCTGCTGTCTCCGCCATCGCCATGATGGTGCTCTATAACCCCGCCGCCGACCCCAGCCGCGTGTACTACGGCACCGACACCCGCGTCTTCTCGCTGCTGCTGGGCGCCTGGATGGCCTTTATCCCCGATCGCGACCTGGCGCCGGTGTGTCTCGCTCATCGTTTGGGGCTCAATCGCCTGGCTGGCGCCGCCAAGCACGGCAAGAACGCCAAGGGCAAGCCTAGCGAGAAGGCCGACAACGCAGCCGAGACCGTCCCGGCACAGCCGAGCGCCCTCGTGCGCTTTTGGTCCTCGCCCGCATCCATCGATGTGTTGGGCGTCGTGGGTCTGGTTGGCCTTGCCGCCATGGTCGCGCTCACCAACGGCTACACCGCGTTCCAGTATCGCGGCGGCACGCTGCTATGCTCCATCCTCACGCTCATGGTCATCGCGGCCTGCGTGCAGCCCCAGGGAATGGTTGCCCGCGCACTGTCCGCCGAGCCGCTCGTGTGGGTTGGCAAGCGCTCGTACAGCATCTACCTGTGGCACTATCCGCTACTGCTGCTCATGAACCCGGTCGCCAACATCAACGATACGCCGTGGTGGCAGTACATTTTGCAGGTGTTGTTGGTGGTCGCCGTAGCCGAATGTTCATATCGCTTTATCGAGACGCCGTTTAGAAAGGGCGCCTTTGGGCGCACCGTATCCGAGTTCCGCGACGGCACCACCACGCCCGCCAACTGGGTGCGCGCGCATATTCCCGTGTGCGCCACTTGCGGGATCGTGCTTGTTATCGCGCTGGGCGGCCTGATCTTTGTGCCGGAGACCTCCGCACTGAGCGGTGAGGGCGCCGAAGTCCTCAACAAGGAAGCCAAAAACACCGCGCCCACCGACCAGCAGGCGGCCGACGACACCGACAAGGACAACGACGGCTTCCCCGACGGATCCTACGACCTGCTGATGATCGGTGACTCCGTGTCGCTGCGCGCCGTCGATTCCTTTGACGGCGTGTTCCCCCACAGTCACATCGATGCCGAAAAGGGCCGCCAATTTGATGCGGGCCGCGCGACATTTGAGGGCTATCTCCAACAGAACCTTGCCGGCAAGATCGTGGTCTTTGCACTGGGCACCAACGGCTTGGTAACCGACGACCAGATCGACGCCATCATGACCGATGCAGGAGATAAGCGTATTGTGGTGTTTGTGAACACGCGCAGCCCGCAGCCGTGGGTTGGCTCTACCAACCAGGCCATCGCCAACGCTGCTACGCGCTACAAGAACGTGCGCGTTATCGACTGGTACGGATACAGTGCCAATCGCAACGACCTGTTCGATGGCGATGGCACGCACCTGTCGACCACTGGCGTGACTGAGTACCTCAACTTGATCCACGATGCAGTCAAGAAGGACCTGCCCGTGCATCCCGAGGATCACGTCAACGATCCGCAGCCGGCGGCCGTCAAGTCTGCCACCGACGCACTCGTTAACGCCCTCGCCTTCAAACCGCACAAGCTAGGCACCGACAAGTAACCTGCAGCGCAAACTTCCCACATCCGGAGGGGTGCCCGCCACGGCAGGCACCCCTCCGGCAGTTAGGGACGTTCCTTATGTGCCGGCGCCCAGGGACACTCCTGACACAGCCGAGGAACGCCCTCCTTGCGACCGAATTCTGAGTACCTCGCCACCCCGAGCGTTGTTTCCAAGCCCACACCCGCAGCAAACAACCCAAAATCACTCTTTTCGAGCCGACTCCAAGAGGTCATGGACAAAAAGTGGCAAATATGAGTACTGTTACCATTTTAGTAGCAGGCAAAACCACCCAAAATGGTGCCCCTGCGGTAGCGCGCGACCCTTCCAGTTGACCAGAATAGCCGACTTAGGACTTGGAGACCCGCTTTTAATGAGCAGATTCTTAACTATGTTCATTATTTTCTTGGTCGTAAATGCTATCGGCAAGGCAACAGTACTCATATTTGGCATTTTTGTCCACTGCCATATAACTAACGCCCTATAGCGGGCAAAAAACAGGCCGCAGTCCATCGCTACGGCCTGTTCGGAAGCAAAAGTGGGCGCTAAGCGCTGTAGCCCATCGCTTGCAGCACAAACATGACGACCGTCAACACCGTAATCACGGCGATAGTCGCCCAAGTGAGCACATTCCACACGCGACCATTGCGGTTGGCGCCCATAATGTGACGGTCGGCAGCGATAACCACCTGGAACACCAGAACCACGGGCAGTAGCACGCCATTGATGACCTGCGAGGTCATCATGATCTGGAACAGATCGACGCCGGGCATGAGCACCAGCACGGCAGAGATGCCAATGATGGCAGTAATGATGCCGCGATAGACCGGGGCCTCGTCCCAGCTGCGGTCGGCACCGCGCTCCCAGCCAAATGCCTCGCAGATAGCGCTCGACGTAACGCCCGGCAGCACGCAGGCAGCCAAGAAGCTCGCCGCGACCAGGCCCGAGGCAAACAGTACCGTAGACCACTGACCCGCAATAGGCTCCAGCGCGCGGGCAGCATCGGCAGCATCGCTAATCTGAATACCCGCCGGGAACAACACCGTGCCGGTCGTGATGATAATAAAGCCGGCAATGATATCGGCAGCGATCGAGCCGCTCACGGTATCAATACGCTGCAGCACGATGTCGTCCTCGCCCGCATTCTTATCGACCACGTTGTTCTGCGCCAAGAAAATCATCCACGGCGCGATGGTGGTACCGATCGTTGCGACCACGAGCGACACGTAGCTGGGGTCATTTTGAATGTTGGGCACGACCAGGTCGACCGCGACCTCACCCCAGTTGGGGCCAGCCATAAACGCGGCGACAATATAGGTCACGAACACGCAGCTCACCAGCAGCAGAATCTTCTCGATGCGCTGGAAACTCCCCGACATGGTAAGCATCCACACCAGCAGCGCCACCAACGGCACCGAGATGCTCGCCGGCACGCCAAAGAGGGCAAGGCCGCTCGCAATACCCGCAAACTCCGAAATGGTCACAGCCGTGTTGGCGATCAACAGCGCCGCCATAGCAAGTACACTCTTGCGCACGCCAAAGCGCTCGCGAATGAGCGATGCCAGGCCCTTGCCCGTGACGCAGCCGCAGCGCGCCGCGGTCTCCTGCGTCACGATGAGCAGCACGGTCATGACAGGAAGCATCCACAGCATCTTGTAGCCATAGCTGGCGCCCGCGCTGGAATACGTTGCAATGCCGCCGGCGTCATTGCCCGAAAGCGCCGCCAACAGACCGGGACCCATAGCGCCAAAGATGGCCGCGATGGTCAGCTTTTGCTTGGTGCCCGACTTTTGCTTGGTATTTTGCACGCGACCACCTAACCCATGACTGACATGGCGAGCAGCACCGCGGCGATGCAATACGCCACACACGAGATCATGACGGCAATAACGTTCATGGCGGTGCCCGACGTGTTGAGGTCATGCTCGTCACGCCAGAACAGCACCATCAGGTAAATCACGGCACTCATGTTGCCAACCAGGCAAATGATGGCAGCGATATTAAAGCACCCGGTAAAGAGTTGCTCCTCAAACATGGGCGCATCGGGGAATGCAGCGGTGCGCACCAGCTGGGTGCACAGGTAGGTCACGAGTGACAGAATCAGGCCCATGCCCGTGCTCTGGAAGAAGAATCCCAGATACGGCTTGGGCTCGTCGTCGTGACCGTCATACTCCAGGAAGTAGTTCTTGACGAACGACACCATGCGCGAGGCCGCCAGCAGCACGAGCGGCATGGCGCACATGGGAAACACCACCAGATGCGCGGAGCCGAGCGCCGTTCCCAGCACGGTCGCCATGATGCACGACGCGATGCCCCATACAACAACCCAGTACTGGCGATGCACGAACCAGCTGAGCACGTTCGTCGAGTCGTCGGACGCGCTGTCACCCGAGCCGACACCAGCGATCTGCAGGTCCTCCTGATGCTCCTCGGCGATAACGTCCATGGCGTCGTCGAAGGTCACGATACCAAGGATATGACGGTTCTCGTCGCAGACAGGGATGGCAACCAGGTCGTACTTGGTCATCTCGTCCGTCACGTCTTCCTGGTCCTCGTCGGGCGACACATAGACCAGGTCGCGATAGGCCAGCTGACCCAGCGTGGCGTCGCGGTCGGCTACGATCAGCGTGCGCAGCGAAAGCACGCCGGTCAGCATGCCGCTCGGATCCTCGGTATAGACGTAGTAGACGCTCTCGAAGTCCTCGTCGAGCTCGCGAATCGCCTCGATGGCGTCACCGACCGTTGCCGTGGCGGGCAGGGAGACAAACTCCGAGGTCATGATGCGGCCGGCGGTGTTGTCCTCATACCCCAGCAGGTTACGAATCGCTTTCTCTTCCTTGACGCCCATCAGGCGCAGGAGCTTCTCGGCCTTCTCGTAATCGAGCTCGTCGATCAGATCGGCGGCGTCGTCCGGGTCCATCATGGCCAGCATCGACGATGCGTCGGTGTCGGACAGGCCCTCGAGCATCTCGGTCATAAGCTCGTCGTCATCGAACTCCGAGATGGCCTCGGCGGCCTGGGCAGTATCGAGCTGCGCAAACACCTGCGCACGCAGACGCGGGTCGAGCTGCTCGATAATGTCGGCGATGTCGGCAGGGTGCAGCTCGCCGAGCGTCTTGTGCGACACCGAGAGCTGGATATTCTTGGTCGAGCGGTCGAGCAGGTCCATGTAGGACCAGGCGATGATATCCTCGCTCAACGGCTTGCCCAGGTGCTTCATAAAGCCCTCGGCAACATGCTCGAGCGTGGGGCTGATCGCGCGCAGCAAGCCGCGGGCGCCAACCTCGGCACCCAGCAGACGCAGCTGATTTTCGCCCGACATGGAAAACTTGATGTCGTTTACGCGCACGACCTTCATGCCCTGCGTGTCGACGATCTGCTTGTTGAGCACGTCGCGTGCGAGCAAGAGCTCGGTCGGCTGCAGGTACGAAAAACGGATTTCGGTGGCCGACGCCTTAAGGTACACGCCCGTCTCGTCGATACGATCGACCCATTTGCGCCAACTGATCATAAACGGCGTCTTGCCGGGACCGCGGAACGCGAGCGACGTCACGTGCGGAAAAACTTCGCCGGTAGCAATGCCAAAATCGTTGACCACGCCGAGCTTTTCGCCGTCGACGTCCAAGACCGGCAATTTGAGCATCTCACTCAGATAATTCAATGGTGCTCCCCATCATTATTCCTCCGGACGCGGCCGCGCGTGCGGCGTCCGGGGGCTTCTGGATATGTATACGCATGCGCGGGCGGCACGCCGCTCGACGCTTACACCCCGTGCATGCGCAAAAAGCACCTGCATGGGGTCATCGACTGTATGGTCGAGGTTTGGATTTCACCTGTAACCTTTCTCTTGACCCTCATTAACCGCAGTAACTATAGCATCAGCATCGCCCTGCGGCATCGAATTTATGCGCTGCACATTGCAGGCATACCAAACGCTGACGTATCCGTGACATAGCCATTGGGGACGTTCTTAAACGACTACCCAATGACTACTCTGTGGTGTCATCGTCCTCGGCAAGTTTGGGGAACACGGCGTCCTTGGGCATGGTGGCCTTCGTCAGCGAGGTGAGCTTTTTGCTCAGCGACGTGTCCGTCTTAACCAGGTCGCTGAGCGTCACGATCTTGTAGCCGTCGGCAATGAGGCCGTCGATAATCTGCGGCAGCGCCTCGAGCGTCTGCTCGGCGCATTCGTCTCTATCGGTGAGCAGCACGATATTGCCCGGCGTCACCGAATCGAGCACCGTCGAGACCTGCTCGTCGGCACCGTTGAGCAGCCAGTCGCCCGAGTCAATATTCCACGAGACCACGGCGGAGACCAGGTCCATCGCATCAATCCAGTTTTGCTCGTCAAAGGCAGCGTAGGGAGCACGCAGCAGCATCGTCTTCACGCCGGTCTCCGACTTAATCGCATCGGTGCCTTTCGTGATCTGCTCGCGTACCGCCTCACGGTCCTGACCCTTGAGCGAATCGTCGCTGTAGCTGTTGGATCCGATTTCGCACCCGGCATCGACAATCGCCTTGGCCGTGGCAGGCGAGGCCACGGCCGCATCGCCCGACAGGAAGAACGTCGCGGTGACGCCCTTTTCCTTGAGTACCTGCAAAATCTGCTTGGTCGCGCCGCTCGGACCCTCGTCAAACGTCAGCGCCACGTACTTTTTGTTGCCCTTGGGCGCCACGCTGGCGCACGCAACGACGCAATCGGTGGCGGGCACAACCTCGCCGCGGTCCTGCGTCTTGCCCGACTGCTCACCAACCCACACCTCGGAGCGGCCCTGGACACCCCACGTCTGCACATACTCTATGGCGCCCGTGCCCTCGACCTTGAGCTTGGGCTCGATAACCGTAGCCTGAATCTCGTGCTTCTCGTAGGTGTTACGGCCATCCTTGACCGTCACCTTCTCGCCGCCCTCAAGTTCGCGGCTATCCCATTTGCCCTGCTTCACGCGCTTGCCGTCGACCTTCACCGACAGCTTTTCGCCCCCATGGCGCTTGAGCACGCTGTCATCGACGGCCAGTAGGTCGCCTGCGTCGTAGGTGTCAGTCAACTCCTGGTCGTCTATGAGATTCTGCAGCGTAGAGCCCACGCGCACCGCGGTCTTTTGCCCGTTGAGTTCCACGTCCACGCTGCGGTTGACGTAGCCCACGACGGCAGCGATAAACAGCACGAGCGCACAGCCCACGGCAATGAGCGCATAGGGCAGACGGGACGGTCGGCGCGGCGAGCGCCCGTTGCCGATGCGCGCGCTGCGGTCGCTAAACCCGCGGCTATGGTTGAGGTACATCGCGCCGGGCTTACGGCGGCGACGGCGCTGACCGCTGGGCAGCTGCCCCAGGTCGCGGCGCGCCGTCGGATGCGCACCCGAACGCCCGTTTAAGTTGGATCCGTTTTGGCGCATGTGCCCTCCCCCATAAACACAGCAAGCCGGAGCAACAGGTCTCCGGCTTGCCTCCCATCATTTGGTACGTCGCTATTTTGTAGCTTTTGACGAGCCTCCGCTCGCCTTTTGGTATTCGTCCTTAAAGGCCTTGAACATGCCGCACGTCTTGCCGAGCTGCTTGCCCAGTGCGCGACTGCCCTTGTCCACGGCAACCGACCCCTTGTCGTCGAGCACCTTGGCGCCCTTTTTGACCTTGTCGCCCACCACGACGCTGGCCTCGGCGGCCTTGGCAGCCGCACCGCCCGAATACCCGAGCGACTTGACCTCGTCCGAGACGACCATCGCGCCGTTCTCGTAGCCGCGCAGCATCGTCGGCGGCACCTGCGTGTCACCAACCAAAACACTCGAAGCAGCACCGGCGGTCACATAGAATGCCTGCACGATGCCCGAGCGTGGCTTGAACTCAACGTCCGAGCAATAGCCCACGACGTCGCCCGATTCCGTGCGCACGTCCATACCGACCCAGATGATGCAATCGTCCAAGTTGATGTCGAGGCGCTTAGCGGCGGCGGAATCGTACGTGTCCTTGACGTCATCGACCGCAATGGCGCCCTCGTAGACACCAATGGCGTCGAGCGCTACGAATCGGTCGGGACGCTCGATCATGCCCGCGATATCGGACTGGCGGACCATAAAGCCGACCACGCGCGTACCGCCCGGGGTAAAGACCGGAAAGTGAATCTTTCCGAGCTTTTTAGGGCTGCGCGGTGTGCCGTCCTTTTTGGTGCGCTTGTCCTCGGTAGGCTTGCGATAGATCTTGGCGCCGACAAAATCCCCGGCGCGCATTATGCCTCGGTCGAGGGCTCCGCAGCCTCGGTATCAGCCTCGACGGCGTTCTCGACCACGACGTCGGCGGCAGGCGTCACGTTGCCGCCCGAAATGGCGTCGTTGAGCTGCTCGCGCAGCTGGTCCATGCGCTCGCGGGCAAGGTCGACCTTGGCGCGCAGGTCGTCGGTCTTGGCGTCGACCATCGGGCCAAAGTCATTCACCGCAGCACGGGCCTCCTCGGCGCTGTGCTCGTAGGTGTCGCGCATATTGTCCCAGGCGTCGTTGGCGATATCGGCAGCCATGGCGCGGGTCTCGGCGCCCGAACGCGGGGCCAGAGCAACGCCGACAATAGCGCCGGCAGCGGCACCAAAAAGTGCGCCGGAGACAAAGCTGAAAGTCTTACCCATGATCATTCCTCTCCTGCGGGCACGTCGGTGCCCACCGTTTGAATGCTGTCCATTATACCCGCAGCACATCACTTGCCGCTCCGCTCATCTGCGTACGGCAAAGGCGCAGGTACGTGATGGTGATAAACGCGTAGGCCTACTCCTGAGGCATAGCCGGCATGGCCACCGTGGCACCCGGGTCCTCGCCGGCGCCGTCCACGAGCGGCAGACCGCCCTCATGCGCAGGTCCTGCCGGAACCGTCGCCGCACCGCCAAAGACGGCAGCGGAGGCCTCGTGGTTCTCGGCAACCGCGCCCTCGGTATCAATCGTCACCTGGGGCTCGTCGTCAAAGTTGGGGACGCCCTGGGGCTCGGCGGGAACGGGCTCGGCGGTCGCATCGACAACGGGCTCGGCGTCGACCGGCACATCGCCCTCGTCAGCGCCCTCGTCCTCGGCAGCATCTTCGCCGTTCGCAGCGGCGACGGCCTCGTGAGGATCCTTGCCCTCGGCCTCGGCGCGCATGCCCAGCACCAGGTTGCGCAGGCCCGCGACCGTGCCTTCCACGTCGGGGGCAGGCTGGTCGGCGTGCAGGTACGCCCAGTCCATCATAAAGGTGGCCGAAGACAGCGCACCGATGGCCAGCGCGTCGTCGGGGCACGAAAGCTCAACCTCAAAAACGCGCTCGTCGTGCTCGCTTACGCGCGTGCGGCCGCACGAGATGCTGCCGGCAAGCCCGGTCTCGTTCATGAGCTCGACCGTCACGTGCTCCAGCAGATGGCAGAGCTCGGTCTGACCCATGCAGTCCTGGAACTCGCGGCCGGAATCGCCCAGGCACAGGTGCTTGGCAATCGCGGGCACCAGGTAGTACACGCGCGCCGTAGCCTCGATGTCCTCCGAGGTCATGAGCGGCATGCCGGGGTTCACCAGCACATGCGCGCAGATCTTGTCCTCGCTGACGGTGACCTTAAGGATGTTGAACAGGCCTGCCATAACTCTCCCCTACTCTTCCTTGTCCTACTCGTCGCCGTCGTGCGGATTCGCGGAACCCGCACCCGACGTCGTCGGCTCGTCTACCGAAGACTCGGAATCCTTCTTATCGGTTTCGGCCGGAGCGATCACGCGAATGAGCGAGATGCGCTGGCCACGCATCGACTGCACTTTAAACTTGTACCCCGCAACCTCAAACACCTCTCCGATGTCGGGCACCGAGTCGCAAAGCTCCAAAATCCAGCCGGCGATGGTCTCATAATCATCGCTTTCCTCGAGCGGCCAACCAAGCTCAATCGCGTCATCGCACGAAAAACGCCCATCAACGAGCCACTCGCGGCGCGAAAGGCGCGTGAGATACTTGTTGTCGGGGTCGAACTCGTCCTCGATCTCGCCGACGATCTCCTCGACGATGTCCTCGATGGTGATGATGCCGGCCGTGCCGCCGTACTCGTCCACGACCACCACGATCTGGTCGTGCGAGGTCTGCATCTCGGACAGCAGCGGCAGGATGTCCTTGGTGTCGGGCACAAAGGTGGCGTCGCGCAAAAAGCCGGCGATGGGCTGGTCGCCCTTGCCGTCGAGCGCGGGCTGAATCAGGTCCTTGATGTGCGCGATGCCGGCGACGTTGTCGGGATCCTCGTGATAGACGGGGATGCGGCTAAAGCCGGTCTGGCGCATGGTGGACAGCACGTCGGCGACCGTCTCGTCGTCCTCGCACATGGTGGTGTCCACGCGCGGCACCATGACCTCGCGGGCAACGGTGTCGCCCAGGTCGAAGATCTCGTGGATCATGCGCTTTTCCTCGTCGAGCAGGTCGTCCTGCTCCGAGACCATGTACTTGATCTCTTCTTCCGAGACGTTCTGGCGGTCGTCGGCACTCTTGATGCGCAGGATGCGGGCCAGGCCATCGGAGCAAGCACCGGTCAGCCACACGAGCGGACGGGCGATCTTTTGGAAAAACGACAACGTCCCCACAACCTGCTTGGACACGCCTTCGGCGTTGGACAGGCCGATGCGCTTGGGCACAAGCTCGCCGATCACAATGGACACGAAGGCGACCGCGACGGTGATGATGACCGGCGCCAGGCCGCGCGCGATGGCGGAGAGCGGCGCGATGCCAAAGCTCATGAGCCACGTGGCGAGCGGGTCGGACAGACTCGTCGAGGCGACGGCGGACGAGGCGAAGCCCACGAGCGTGATGGCGACCTGGATGGTGGCGAGCAGCTGGTCGGAGTCGGCAGCCAGCTTAATGGCACGCTCGGCGCGCTTGTCGCCTTCCTCGGCCTCGTGCTCCAGCACGGCGCGCTTGGCCGTGGTGAGCGCCATCTCGGACATAGAGAAGTAGCCGTTGATGAGGGTCAAAACGAGGGTGGTGATAAGGGAGATGGTTATGTCCATCGGGAGTTT
>CABUTL010000018.1 GCA_902494375.1 uncultured Collinsella sp. | reverse complement strand
GAGATGAGCGCTCCCGAGGTTACCGAGAAGCTCGTCGCCGCCATCAACGAGGATCGCGCTGATTTCTACATCGTGAACTTCGCGAACTGCGACATGGTTGGTCACACCGGTGTCTTCGACGCTGCCGTTAAGGCTGTCGAGGCTGTTGACGATGCCCTGTCCAAGGTTGTCCCGGCGATTCTCGCCAAGGGCGGCTTTGCACTGATTACCGCCGACCACGGCAACGCCGATCACATGTTTGACGTTGCTTCCGACGGTTCCAAGCATCCGTTTACGGCTCACACCACCAACCGCGTGCCGTTCATCATCGTTGATGAGAAGGCACAGCTCACCGGTATCGAGGACGGCCGTCTTTCCGATATCGCTCCGACCATGCTCACCATGGCTGGTATTGAGCCTTCCGCCGAGATGACGGGCCGCGTGCTCGCCACCGAGGCCTAAGAGAAAACAAATACCGTTTTCTAGTAAGGGGGTTGTCCACAACCGGACAACCCCCTTTTTGGTATTTCTGCCATTTCCACCCCGTCCTTGAGTGGCAGGTAGGGGAGAGCGGGGGATTGTGGTACAGTACTGGAGTTTGAACTGTTCTATTAAGGAGCTTATCTATGGGTCCGTTCCAGATTCTTCTGTTTGTCGTTTGGGCTGTCTCTGCCGTGGCGCTGACGATTCTCGTCCTGATGCATTCCGGTAAGGGCACCGGCGTTTCGGATATGATCGCTAGCTCGCTGTATAACTCCAGCTCTGCCACGGGCGTCATGGAGCAGAACCTCGATCGCCTGACGGTAATTATGGCCGTTGTTTTTGCCGTGTGCGTCGTCCTGTGCATGTTCTTCTTCCCGCAGGGCATCGTGGGCTACTAAGCATCGGCGTATATACGTTTGCAATGGGTCTCGCATGTGCGGGACCCTTTTTGTTTACATATTTGTAACAGAGTCAAAATATCCCCACATACTTCGCCCAACTAAAGAAATTCTCGACCGTTAACCGGAATTAGCCCCAAATCGTGCATAAAATGCGCTACTGTATTGCGAAACGTTGGTTCGTTGTGCATAACCAGCCATAGCAGCGGGCGGCGTTTTGATGGTTCGGATCGGATTGTCTCGACATATGTCCGACTGAACATTTCTTTGTCCTATCTCATAAGGAGGATGGCATGGCTGATTCTATGTTCCACCAGCCCGTTATGGGTCGTCGCGCCTTTGTTGGCGGCACCCTCGCTGCGAGCTCCATGGCTTTTCTTGCCGCATGCGGCAAGAAGGGCGGCGACACTTCCGGTTCTGAGTCCGGTTCGACGCTGAACTTCTACATCAACAACCCGGTCTGCATCGACCCCTACAATGTCCAGGAGGACCAGGGCACTCAGGTCGAGTACCAGCTCTTTGACGCTCTGACCTCTTATGACGCCGAGAAGGGCGAGATCGTTCCGCTGGCTTGCGAGTCCTTCGAGGCCAACGACGACGCCACCGAGTTCACCTTCAAGATCAAGAAGGCCAAGTTCCACAACGGTGACGACGTTACCTCCAAGTCCTTCAAGCTCGGTTGGGAGCGTCTGGTCAACACCAAGTCGGCCATCGCTACCGAGTATGGCCCTTCCGAGGTCTCCTATCACCTTTCCATGGTCGAGGGCTATGACGATCTGCTTGCCGGTAACGCTACTGAACTCAGCGGTGTTACCTGCCCCGACGATGAGACCCTCGTCGTCAAGCTGTCTTCCGCTTACGCCGACTTCCCCTTCGTCGCCTCTCACCCGGCTCTGGCCCCGGTTCCCGAGTGCGCCGAGTCCGATGCCAAGAGCTTCTACCTTGCACCGGTCGGTAACGGCCCGTTCATGATGGACGGCAAGTGGGAGGATGGTCAGGAGATCAACCTCAAGAAGTTCGACGATTACTATGGCGACAAGGCCAAGATCGATGGCATCCACTTCCAGGTCATCAAGGACATGGAGACCGCTTACAAGGAGTTCCAGGCCGGTAACCTCGATGTCTGCGACGTTCCCGTTGCTCAGATCGACGCCGCCAAGAAGGATCGCGGCGTGTCCAAGGACGGCTACACCATGGGCGACGGCGAGCGCATGCTGCTCGGCTCCGAGCCTTCCACCTACTACCTGACCTGCAACAACACGGCCGAGCCGTTCAACAACGCCGACCTGCGCAGGGGTATCTCCCTGGCCATCAACCGTGAGGCCATCTGCAAGACCATCTTCAAGGGTACCCGTACCCCCGCCGACGGCATTGTTCCTCCGGGCATCGATGGCTACAAGGAGGGCGCATGGGAGTTCTGCGCCTACGACGTCGACAAGGCTAACGAGTACCTCGACAAGGTTGCTCCCGCTGGCGCTAACGGCGATCGTGGCATTAACGTGACCCTTTCCTACAACCAGGATGGTGGCCACAAGGAGATCATGGAGTCCATCATCGGTGACCTCGCCAAGGTTGGCGTTACCGCTGTCTCCGATACCCCTGAGTGGTCTGCCTTGCTCGAGCAGTACCAGAACTTTAACTATCAGTTCGGTCGTCTGGGTTGGATTGCCGACTACCCGATTATGGACAACTTCCTGTATCCGCTGTTCCACTCCGACTCCCTCGGTGGCGACAACCGCTCCGGTTACAACAACCCCGAGTTCGACGCCAAGGTCAACGAGGCTCGCACCACGGTTGACGACGAAGAGCGCGTTGCTAAGATGCAGGAGGCCGACGCTATGGTCGCTGCCGACTGCCCGGTCATCCCGGTGATGTTCTACACGCACACCATCGTCGGCTCCGATCGCATCAAGCACCTCTATGTCGATCCGCAGAAGCACGCCGAGCTGGGTACCGCTGAGCTCGCCTAAGAGTTTGCAGCTTCCGTGAGGGTCAAGTATTTACGTAGACCTCATGGGAAACATACAGTTCTCCCTAACCTGGGGTAAACTGGCTGATGGTAATTTTGGGATGCCGGTCTGGCGATCGGCATCCCATTTAGGTTAATCCCTAGATAGGGGAGTGGTATGGGTAAGTACATCGTTAAACGTGTGCTTCAGTTCATCCCGGTATTTTTGGGCGTTACGCTGATTCTGTTCGCCCTTCAGAATATCGTGCCGGGAGATCCGATCAAGCTGATCGGTGGAGACAAGGCTCTGTCCCCCGAGGTGGAGCTTCAGCTTCGCGTCCGCTATCACCTGGTCCAGTCGGACGAGGACGGCAACGCGATCCTTGACGAGAACGGCGACCCCGTTCAAACGTCGCTCGTGGACCGTTACTTGTATTACATGAACGGCCTGCTTCATGGCGATCTGGGCAATTCGTATCAGCGCAAGCTGCCGGTTACGGAAATCTTTGCCCAGAAGTATCCGTATACGGTCAAACTTGCCGCGTGCGCCATCGTGCTCGAGGCAATCATGGGTATCGGTGCGGGTATCATTTCGGCGGTAAAGCGTTATTCCTTCTGGGATATTTTGGTAACGCTCACCACGTCGATCCTCGTTGCGGTCCCGGCCTTCTGGCTCGGTATGTTGCTGCAGCTGTTCTTTGGCGTCATCCTCAAGGACGCTACGGGCGGTGCAATCTCCATGCCGATCTCGGGTGCCGGCGGTTCCAGCTCTCAGTATCAGGATTGGATGCACTATGTGCTTCCGACCATTACGCTGGCTTCGGTTTCGACCGCTTATGCCGCCCGCATTATGCGCTCGCAGCTGCTTGACGTCATGAACCAGGATTACATCCGTACGGCAAAGGCCAAGGGTCTCTCCAATCGCGCGATCATCGTCAAGCATGCGCTTAAGAATGCACTCATCCCCGTCGTTACCTATATTGGTGTCGACTTTGGTGGCATGCTTTCGGGCGCCATCCTGACCGAGACGGTTTTTAACTGGCCCGGTATCGGCTATGAGGTCTATCGCGCCATTAGCATGCGTGACTGGCCCATCGTTATGGGCGGCGTTACGCTCATCGTCGTCGTCGTCATGGTGATTAACCTGCTCGTCGACATTAGCTATGCATTCCTCGACCCGCGCATCCGCCTTGGCGGTCCGTCGGATAAGGCCTAAGGGAGGTACGTCTCATGCAGGAAACTGATTCTCAGTCTCAGGAGCAGGCTACCGCCACCAAGGCCGCATCTGCTCCCGCCAAGTCCCGCACGCTGTGGGGCGACGCTTTTAAGCGTCTTCGCAAGAACAAGCTCGCCGTTATCGGTGTCTGCTGGATCATCATCGTCGTTTTGGTTGCCCTGACCGCAGATCTGTGGGCTAAGTCCTGGCTCGGTTCGCCGACGGCTTCCGACTCGACCACCATGGCCGAGACGTCGCTGTTGGCTCCGTGTGCAGAGCACCCGTTTGGCACCGACGCCCTTGGTCGCGACATTCTCGTCCGCGTTATCTACGGTGCACGCGTTTCGCTGTCCGTCGGCATTATGGCCACCGCGATCTCCACGGTGATCGGTCTGGTCATGGGTGCTCTGGCCGGTTTCTACGGCGGGATCTGGGATACGATCATCATGCGCTGTGCGGACATCTTCCTGGCGTTCCCGTACGTGCTGTTCGTTGTCGCCATGATCGCCGTTATCGGCCGTGGTCTTCAGAACGTCTTTATCGCCATCGGTATTCTCGGCTGGCCTTCGATTGCGCGCGTCTTCCGCTCTGCAATCTTGACGGTCAAGGAAAACGACTATGTTGACGCTGCGCGCGCGATGGGTGCATCCGATGCTCGTATCGTCGTGCGTCACATCTTCCCGAACTCCGTCGCCTCTATCGTGGTCTACGCAACCATGAACATTGGTGGCGCCATTCTGACCGAGTCCGCTCTGTCCTTCCTCGGCATGGGCGTTATTCCGCCTACGCCTTCGTGGGGCTCCATGATTCAGGACGGTCAGCAGTATCTTCTGACCGCTCCCTGGATGATGATCATGCCCGGTCTGGCAATTCTCTCGACGGTGCTCGCCTTCACCCTGCTGGGTGACGGTCTGCGCGACGCCCTCGACGTCAAGATGAAGGACGCATAAGGATGAAGAAGAACAAGAACTATGTGGACCTGAAGGACCAGCCGGTTCCCGAGGGCCAGCATCTGCTCGAGGTCGATGACCTTAAGATGTATTTCCACACCGAGGATGGCGTCGTTCGCGCTGTCGACGGTGTCTCCTACACGCTCGATCGCGGCGAGACCCTGGGAGTCGTCGGTGAATCCGGCTCCGGTAAGTCCGTGACCGCCATGACCATCATGGGCCTTATCTCGATGCCTCCGGGAAAGATCGAGGGCGGTGACGTTCGCTATCGCGGTCGTTCTATCCTCGAGATGACCGAGGAAGAGATGCAGCACATTCGCGGTAACGATATCGCGATGATCTTCCAGGATCCTATGACCTCCTTGAACCCGGTCTATAAGATCGGCAAGCAGGTGGGCGAGGGCCTTCGTCTGCACCGTGGCTACTCCAAGCAGGAGGCGCTCAAGCGTGCTACCGAGCTTTTGGACCTCGTGGGTATCCCCGAGCCCGAGAAGCGCGTCAATGAGTATCCGCACCAGTTCTCTGGCGGTATGCGTCAGCGCGTCATGATTGCCATGGCTCTTGCCTGCGATCCCGATATTCTGATTGCCGATGAGCCCACGACTGCCCTGGACGTTACCATTCAGGCTCAGATTATTGAGCTTATGCAGGAAATGCAGGAGAAGAATGGCAACGCCATCATCATGATTACTCATGACCTGGGCGTCGTTGCCGATATGGCCGATAAGATCATGGTTATGTACGCCGGCCGTCCCGTCGAGTTCGGTACTGCTGAGGAAATCTTCTACGAGAGCCGCCACCCCTACACCTGGGGCCTTATCCGCTCCATCCCGGAGCAGGCCATCGAAGAGAAGAAGCCTCTTACGCCGATTCACGGCAACCCGCCTTCGCTCATGAACCTGCCCGAGGGCTGCGTATTCTCTCCTCGTTGTCCCTATGCGACGGACAAGTGCCGCAAGCAGCGCCCCGAGCGCGTTGTCACCGAGTCCGGCCACTATTCTGCGTGCCACTACTCCGGTGACCCCGAGTTCCTCAAGAACGCCCCTGAGACGTCCCGTACGCGCAAGGATTCCAAGAAGGGAGGCGAGGCGTAATGGCAGATACCAACGAGCGTACTCCGCTGCTGAAGGTCGAGCACCTCTCTAAGGAGTTTCCCGCTGAGTCCGGCATGTTCGCCAAGCGCTTCTCCAAGCGTGTCGTCTCTGCTGTGAATGACATTTCGTTCGAGATTTATCCGGGCGAGACCTTTGGCCTGGTCGGCGAGTCTGGTTGCGGTAAGTCCACCACGGGCCGCACCATCATGCGCCTGACCAAGCCGACGGCAGGCAAAGTGTTCTTCCAGGGCAAAGACGTTGCCGAGATGAGCAAGCACGAGATCAAGGATATGCGTCGCGAGATGCAGTTCATCTTCCAGGACCCCTATGCTTCGCTCAACCCTCGTATGACCATCGGTGAGATCGTCTCCGAGCCCATGACCATTCACGGCGTGGGCACCAAGGAGGAGCGCATTGAGCGCGTCCGCGAGCTTCTCGACGTCGTTGGACTGAACCCCGAGCACATCAACCGCTATCCGCACGAGTTCTCCGGCGGTCAGCGTCAGCGTGTCGGCATTGCCCGTGCATTTGCGCTGAAGCCCAAGCTGATTATCTGCGACGAGCCGGTTTCCGCTCTGGATGTTTCCATCCAAGCACAGGTCCTGAACTTGCTTAAGGAACTTCAGGACAAGTTCGGTACGGCTTATCTCTTCATTGCTCACGACCTCTCTGTCGTGCAGCACATCTCCGACCGTGTTGCCGTTATGTACCTGGGCAAGATGGTCGAGGTTTCGGACTGGAAGACGCTCTACAGTGAGCCTCACCATCCGTACACGCAGTCGCTGCTGTCTGCTGTGCCGGTGCCCGATCCTGACATCCAGAAGACCCGTAAGCGTATCATCCTTGCCGGCGATCCGCCGTCACCGCTGGATCCGCCGACCGGTTGCCGTTTCCACACCCGCTGCCCGATCGCGCAGGGTATCTGCTCTGAGAAGCTTCCCGAGTTTAAGGAAGTTGCACCGGGTCACTGCTGCGCGTGCCACTTCGCGGAGCCGTTCCCGATCAAGGAATCGCACATCGACCTGTAGCCGGTTGTTATCGTCCGGGCCCGTGCTGGACTTAGTTTTCAGAACGTCCTCGACCATGGAAACCCCCTTATCCTGCTCCTTCGGAGCCGCGGATAAGGGGGTTTCCTGGTCTGCGGAATGTTCTGAAAACTAAGTCCAGCGCGGGCCCTGCGGCAACGCGGCAGGGAGGGGTGCGATTCCTTGATCGCTCACTTAATCTAATAGGAAAGTTAGTGAGGCCAGAGCTTTAGCTCCGGCCTCTTTATATAAGGGCTCGGCAAAGCCGAGCCACCAAATTTGCATCAGCCCCCAGAACATGTTTGAGAACTGTGCCTGAAGTATGTATTTGCAGGCCCCGAATCGGTGTTGCCTCCCGGCGCATTCCGCAGGGGGAGCGATATTTTGCAGCACGAGGTGCGCAACAAAATATCGCTCATGCCCGAGGACGCGCCGGGAGGCAACACCGATTCGGGGCCGAACATATAGATCTACCAGCGCATTTACAAATTCGTAAACTTTTTTGAAAAAAGTGCTTGCACAGTTCTCGAATCATAGGTTATTATCTTCCTCGTTGAACGCGTGGGTCCAACAAAGCGAACCGCGAATCAACAACATAGCATGTCGGAGTGGCGGAATTGGCAGACGCGCTAGCTTGAGGTGCTAGTGACCGCTTTTTGGTCATGCGGGTTCAAGTCCCGCCTCCGACACCATCGCATTTGAGAAGCCTCTTCGGAGGCTTTTTTGTTACCGATAGACGGTGAGGTCCACGATGGAAACGCTTGAACGCAACGAGTGGGCAGACGTTGCCCAGCTAGTCGAGATCACGAGCGATGCTGTCATCATCTGCGAGCTCGACGGAACCATTCTGCATGTGAATAATCGCTTACTTGGTTTGATGTGCGAGGAACGCGCCGACGTCATCGGTGGAGATGTTAAAGACGTCCTGTACTCGTCCGCTTTTGAACGTGCGACGGAACATCGTCTGCCATTTGAAACTGATGGCTCCGAGAACGAACTGATGCTCAAGCTGAGTGACGGCTCTTTTATCCCCGTCTTGGTTCGTGCGGGTTCCGTTACGCCTCCGCGTATCTTTGGACGCCGTGCGCCACGTGTCCTGGTGGCGCTTCACAGTATCGAGGAACAGTATTCTCACGACCGTCAACTCAAGCGTGCGTTATCGGAGCTTAGAGTGGCGAACAAACGTCTGTCTGGCACGCTCTCGGTCATTATGAGCACTGTGGGCTCCGATGAGTTGCCCAGCCTGCTTGATACCGTTTTGAACCAGCTTGTAGGAACGCTCGATGCTTCGGGTGCCGCTATCTATTTTTCTGAGAGCGGCGGTTTTAAGCTACGCGGTGTTTCCAAGGAGCTGTACGACAGCTATCTGCCCGAGTTTTTGCCGTATGGCGCTGGCATTCCGACGTATGTTCTTCGCGAGTCGCGTGCCTGTCGCTTGTCGATTCAACAGGACCTTGAGGGCGATAGGGCCGCCTCCGGTATGTTCATGGACTTGGACAATCGTTCTAAGCACCTGTTGCGCGTGCAGGATATGCCTCCGTACCGCAGCGAGATCTGTCTTCCCGTTTTTTACGGTACGCAGATCCTTGGCGTGCTGGAAGTTGGTTGGAAACGCCCCCAGGCACCGCTCGCCTATGACGTTAATGTACTCGAGGTCATTTGCGATTACCTGTCTATCCAGCTGGTCGGCATGGCATCGAGCCTTCGTTCTCGTCGTACGGCCGAGCTTGGCCGCTCGCTCAATGTCTTACGTGATGAGTTGTTTACCTTTCTAGACGATTCCGCCGCGGCTACCCAGGCGGTATCGTCCGAGATCTGCAATATGCTCAACTGCCATTTTTGTCCTGTTGAGTATGACGCCAGTCTGGACTCCTACGTCATAGATTTTGAAGGCGGCAGTCGCGTTGCCTTGCCGGACGATCCCGAGAAGCTTTTCTTTTCCACGACGGCGCCGGCGGCACGTCTGGGGGCTGGCCCTGATGGCTTTGAGGCATCTGTTTTGGGCGGCACGAGTGCCGAGGACCTTAAACACGTCCGTATAACTCGCGTTGACGAATCGATGCCTATGGGAGGCTGGCTTAGGGCGCATGGTCTGCCTTGTCAAGGTCTCTACGTCGACTCCGGCATCGAGGCGGGGCGCCTGCGCTCTGAGGGTGATGGCAAACACAGTAACGACGCGATTGTTCCTGCTTCTGTTGCGAAGAGCCCGACTACGCGCGCGCTGCTGCTTCGTGATGGTAGCCAAGAGCCGATTGATGACCTTGAATATGACTACTTGGTGCACTTGGCGCATGACTTTGAACTGATCTACGAAGGCGAATCTCAAAAGCGCGAGGAGCGCCATATCGCTCAGACCCTCCAGATCGGCATGAGAAATTCCCTGGGGGATGTTCCGGGTATCGCAACCGATTCGGTGTACCTGTCTGCCACGAATTCGGCGTTGGTCGGCGGCGATTTCTATACGCTCATTCGTCTTCCCGACGACTGCGCCGTCATGATTCTGGGTGATGTGTCTGGCAAAGGCATTGAGGCCGCATCGATGTCCGCGCTCGTCAAGACGGCCCTGACGGCATATGCCTGGGAGGGCGCTGGACCGGCCCGCATGGCACGCTCCCTTAACAGCATGCTCATGGGCTTTTCGAGGGTCGAGACGTTCGTGACAGCCTTTATCGCCAAGATTGACCTTAAAGCCGGACGCGCAACGTATTGTTCGGCGGGCCATCCTCCGACCATGGTCATCAGGCCAGAGTCGATGCCGCTGGGTGGCGGCGAGTCCCGTGGGGGAGAGGTCGAGCTGCTTGGATGCCAATCGGGCGTAATCGGTGCCTTTGAGAGCATGGTGTACGAGACAGGCGTGTTTACGTTCGCCCCCGGCGACATGCTCTTCATGTATACGGATGGAACGATTGAGGCCCGCGACCGCACCGGAGCGTTCTTTGGCGAGCAGCGCTTGCGCGACCTTCTGCTTTCTGTTTCGGGGGAGGGCGTGTCGGGCATTTGCGGCAAGGTCTTGGGCGAGCTTGACCGATTTACCGAATCGGCGCTGGACGATGACATTGCATTGGTGTCCCTTGAGTTTTTACGGGGTCGTTCATAGACGACGCTGGGCGGGCTGAATCCGTACGGTTGGGGAAACGAATGCATCGAGTGGGCTTTTTTGGGAACCATGGTCGTATGAATGAGTGGAATGACATAGCGGTTTTGACGCCACCAGGCGATATCGACATCGCCACGGTGCCTGCGCTGCGTCGGCGGTTGGATGCTTTGATTGGCCGCGGCGTGCGTCGTGTCGTCATCAACTGTCAGGCTGTTAGCTTTATCGATTCGACGGGCTTGGCATTCCTGCTTACGCGCGCTCGTGAGCTCATGAGGCGAGAAGGCCTGCTTTCGCTCGTCAATGCATCAGGTGAAGTTGTTCGCTTTTTGGAGATTGCTCGTCTTGTCGATATCCTTCATGTCGCGGGGCCGGCACGGGAGTCTATTCCCGCTATTCCGGTGGGGGAGCTGCCTCGCTGGAGTAAGAGCGTCGAGGTCCGTCAGGGTATCGAGAATCTTCCATACTACCGACATCGCATCGCCGAACTCCTTGAATCGCTTCCGTTGCGCCGTGACGAGCGCTACGATGTCGCATTGGCGTCGGGGGAGGCGCTGGGTAATGCCTATGACCATGCGGGCGGTATCGGGTGCGTCCTGACGGTTCAGGCCTATGGCGATCGCGTTGTGGTTGAGGTGCTTGATCGAGGTGCCGGCTATTCTATCGATGAAACGAGCGAGCCGGTTGCATCTGAGGAACGCGGCCGTGGTATCAAGCTTATGCGTATGCTCGTCGATAACGTGGAGGTTGCTCGTCGTACGGACGGCGCCGGCACGCGCGTGCAGATGGTGAAGCTGTTTAGCGGGGCGCTGGAATCGTGTGCCTAGCCAATCGCTTTAGCGCGTTTGGCTACTAAGAACATGCGGCAGACAAGTTTTTTGAAAAAAGTACTTGCGTCTTTTGGACAACTCGCGTAAATTAATAACCCGCAAGCGGACATGGCTCAGTTGGTAGAGCACAACCTTGCCAAGGTTGGGGTCGCGGGTTCGAGCCCCGTTGTCCGCTCCATTGCATTCCCGGACCGTTTAGGCGGTCCTTTTTCGGCGAAGTGGCCAAGTGGTAAGGCAGAGGCCTGCAAAGCCTTTACCCCCGGTTCGAATCCGGGCTTCGCCTCCAGGCAACATCCGGGCGCTCCGGCGCCCGTTTTGTTTTACATATGCGGACATGGCTCAGTTGGTAGAGCACAACCTTGCCAAGGTTGGGGTCGCGGGTTCGAGCCCCGTTGTCCGCTCCAAACTCAGCAGCCCGACTACTACGGTAGCCGGGCTTTTTCGTACCCATCGCATGGGCTCGAACCCGAGAGGGGGCGAGGGTTTTGGGGCGTGGCTGCGGCGTTGTTTGTCGCGAATGTTCGCTTTGGGCGTATCATCGTGGGCATCTCGCAAAACCTCGTTGCAAGGGAGACTCATCCCATGGCTACAGAAAAGTCCTCGTCGCGCTCATGGATGTCCGATGCCGCGATCTATCAGATCTACCCGCGCTCGTTTAAGGATTCGACTGGTTCGGGTCTGGGCGATATCGCGGGCATTACCCAGCAGATGGACTATCTTGAGCGGCTGGGTATCGAGGCCATCTGGCTGAGTCCGTTTTACCCATCGCCTCTTGTCGATGGCGGCTATGATGTGGCGGACTACTGCGATGTCGACCCACGTCTCGGCTCGCTTGACGACTTCGATGACATGATCGCTGCGGCTCACGCGCGCGGCATCAAGGTCATCGTCGACATCGTACCCAACCATTCATCCAACCAGCACCCCTGGTTCAAAGCCGCTCTTGCCGCCGGCCCCGGATCGCCCGAGCGCGCCCGTTATATCTTCCGCGATGGTCGCGGCGAGCATGGCGAGCTGCCTCCCACCAATTGGAATGCCAACTTTGGCGGCCCCGCCTGGACGCGTGTTGCGGACGGTCAGTGGTATCTGCACATGTTTACGCCTGAGCAACCGGACTTTGACTGGTCATGCCCCGAGGTTCACGCGTTCTTTTGCGATGTCCTGGCGTTTTGGAGCGATCGAGGCGTCGATGGCTTTCGCATTGATGTGGCGCACGGTCTCGCCAAGGATCTCGACCGCGATGACCTCGACCGGTGGCATCTCGCCGAGGGCGATGACATGGTTGACGACGGCACCCATCCGCTGTGGGACCGCAACGAGGTCCACGAGATCTATCGCGAGTGGCGCCGCGTGTTCGACCGCTATAATCCGCCGCGCAGCGCCGTTGCCGAGGCGTGGGTGCTGCCCGAGCGCCAGTATCTCTACGCGCGTCCCAGCGAACTTGGCCAGACATTCAACTTTGAGTTCGCCAAGGCCACTTGGACCTATGATGACATGCACGCTGCAATCGAGGAGGGCTTGAAGGCGGCCATCGAATCCGATTCCGCCTCGACCTGGGTACTCTCCAACCACGACGTGCCGCGCGTGGCGACACGCTATGCCCTGCCGCAAATCAAGGCGACGCGCTACCACCAGATTGCGCTCGACTGGCTCTTACGCGACGGGTCGTCTTATGACGAGGACCGTGAACTCGGCGAGCGCCGCGCGCGGGCGGCCCTTTTGCTTGAGCTGGCGCTTCCGGGCTCGGCATACGTGTATCAGGGTGAGGAGCTCGGCCTTTTTGAGGTTGCTGACATTCCGTGGGCTGCACTCGAAGATCCCACTGCGACCAATACGCACGGATCGAAGCGCGAGAAGGGGCGCGACGGCTGTC
>CABUTL010000017.1 GCA_902494375.1 uncultured Collinsella sp. | reverse complement strand
TCAATTGGTGCGGCGTATAGGATTCGAACCTATGACGTTCTGATTCGTAGTCAGACCCTCTATCCAGCTGAGGTAACGCCGCAACGCACGGATTATTATGCACGTGACCCCTCGATGGGTCAAGCGACAATTTGGAAAAATTTTACGGAGTGCTGATTAAGACGCCCGCGCCTCGACTGAGGTTCGAATCCATGCGGTGTTGCCATAAAAGAAAAGCCCCGTTGCCGGAGGCTTTAAGTTCGATTGGTGCGGCGTATAGGATTCCGCGCATCCGCTGCGCGGATCCGCACCGGCTTCGCCCGCTTGCCGGCGCGCTCGCCCGCGGGCTAAAAACGCTCCGCGTTTTCTTGACGCCCGCGCCTCGACCGAGGTTCGAATCCATGCGGTGGCGGCATAAAAGAAAAGCCCCCGTCGCCGGAGGCTTTCAATTTCAATTGGTGCGGCGTATAGGATTCGAACCTATGACGTTCTGATTCGTAGTCAGACCCTCTATCCAGCTGAGGTAACGCCGCAGCGCAAGACATATAAAACCACTTTAGCTTATTGGAGTCAAGCACAATCTCAAACTTTTTTGTGGAACGCAGTTTTGTCATGCTGCTCCGCATATACCGCCGTTCCCCGTACGATCGATTGGCTTTTCGATCACGTCAAACTTAGCATCAAGTTCCCTCAGGAGCGATCTCACCCGCTGGGCACAATCATAATCGGCAAACGAGATGCTCAGCATGCGCGCGACCTGGTTGGAAGTCCCAACTCCATAGAAGTGCTCCAGCGCCACAAGCCCCTCGTGCGCCACAAACGTCTCGACCACATGCGGCGACTCCTCGTAGCACCATTGCGTCAACGGTCCCTCGCTCGTCTGTCGAACCACCAGGCCGCCCATGCCAGACGGCTCACACGTTACAAGCAGGTACTCCCCGCCCTCGTCGCTCTCAAACAAAACCACCCGATCATCAAACAGCTCCATCGCGTCCCCTTTCTCTCGCTCTTATTTAGCAAAAGCATAACAGGTAGATAGCTGTATACAGAACAGTTGTTCGTGTGTTTTCTATTGAGCTGTCCGCACGGCATGATATGGACCTGCGCACGAAATAGGGCGCCCCCGAAGGAGCGCCCTTGCATATCCCCTATGCAGCCAAGTTACGCGACCGGCTCGATCTTCTCGAGACCGCCCATGTAAGGACGCAGAACCTCGGGGATCGTGATGGTGCCGTCGGCGTTCTGGTAGTTCTCCAGAATGGCAGCCATGGTGCGGCCGGCCGGCAGGCCGGAACCGTTGAGCGTGTGCAGGTAGCGCGAACCCTTGAAGTTCTCGGGGTCGCGATACTTGATGTTGGCGCGGCGAGCCTGGAAGTCACCGCAGTTGGAGCAGGAGCTAATCTCCTTGTAGGCGTTGTAGCTCGGCAGCCAGACCTCAACGTCGTAGGTCTGACGGGCAGAGAAGCCCAAGTCGCCGGTGCACAGGCTAATCACGCGATACGGAAGGCCCAGCTGCTGCAGCAGGTACTCGGCCTCGGCGGTCATGCTCTCGAGCTCATCGTCGGACTCCTCCGGCTTAGCGAACTTGACCATCTCGACCTTGTCGAACTCGTGCTGACGGATGATGCCGCGGGTGTCGCGACCGGCGGAACCGGCCTCCTCGCGGAAGCAGGGGGTGAAGGCGGTGTAGCGACGCGGCAGAGTGTCGGCATCGAGGACCTCGCCGGCGTGCAGGTTGGTAAGCACAACCTCGGCGGTGGGGATCAGGAAGTTGTCGCCCGAGACGTGATAGGCGTCGTCCTCGAACTTGGGCAGCTGACCCGTGCCAAACATGGTCTGACGCTTGACGACGATGGGCGGCCACCACTCCTTAAAACCACGGCTGGTGTGCGTATCGAGGAAGAAGTTGATGAGGGCGCGCTCAAGACGGGCGCCGGCGCCACCGAGAACGGTAAAGCGGCTGCCGGAGAGCTTGTTGCCACGCTCGAAGTCGAGGATGTCCAGATCGGTGCCCAGATCCCAGTGCGGCTTAAAGTCGAAGTCGAACTCGCGCGGGGTGCCCCAACGACGGCGCTCAATGTTCTCGTCCTCGTCCTTGCCGTACGGCGTGGCCTCGCAAGGAATGTTGGGCAGGTGAGCCATGAAGTCGTACTGCTCCTGCTCGAGAGCAGTACGGCGCTCGGCCAGGCCGTCAATCTTCTCGTTGACGGCGCGCACGGCCTCCTTGGCGGCCTCGGCCTCGTCCTTCTTGCCCTCCTTCATCAGGGCGCCGATCTTCTTGGACTCGGCATTGCGCGTAGCCTGGAGCTCCTCGACCTCGGTGATGACGGCACGGCGCTCGTCGTCGAGCTCAAAGAACTTCTCGCGATCCCAAGACGTCTGGCGGTTAGCCATGGCGACATCGATGGCATCGGGGTTCTCGCGAACAAACTTGATATCAAGCATTAGATCCTCCGGCGATATACATTCCATTTAGGTTGCAACCTTGTACATGTATGGGCAAGTATATACTTATGAGCGTTTACGACCCAACTCAACTACGCAAGAAGGCACCCAATGGACGCAGTTTTTTCCTTTTTGTTTGGCACCCGCACCGGTTTTGCCATCCTTTTCGCCGGCGGCATCCTGTTATTTGCGATTCTTGCCTTTGTAATGGAGAAGCGTACCCATAAGATGTACGTCGACCGCGGACCCAAGTCCGAGGATGAGGAAGACAGCTTCTGGGACTAACCTGCCAAAAAGGGACAGGTTTATTTTGGTCTGTTTTATCTGGGCAAACGCAAGCGCCCCGCAACTGGAATTGAGCCAGTTGCGGGGCGCTTTTCGCTAAAAGGACAAAACCGCAGAAAATACCTGCCAAAAATAAACCCGTCTTTTTTTTGGTCGGTTTTACTGGAGAGTTGCGTCGATTGCCTTGACCAGGGCGCTGCGCATGCCGGCGTCCTCGAGCGCAACGACGCCCTTGATGGTGGCACCACCGGGCGAGCATACGGCATCCTTCATCGCCGCAGGATGCTGGCCAGTTGCAAGCTGCAGCTTTGCCGTACCTAGCACCATCTGGCTCACAATGCGATAGGCATCGGCACGCGGGATACCGTGCTTGACCGCCGCATCGCCCAGGGCCTCGATTGCCATGGCGACAAATGCCGGAGCGCAACCACCCACCGTGCCGCCCACAAACAGCAGGCTCGTATCGAGCTCGACCACCGCACCGAGTTTGCCAAGCAGATCAAGCACCACGGCGCTCTGCTCATCACTAAGCGTGGAAGCCTTCTCGCAAGCGATGACGCCCTCGCCCACCGAAACCGGTGTGTTGGGCACCGTCGAGATATGCGCGACGCCCGGCAGGACCTGCTCCCACTTGGCACTGTCCCAGGTCCAGGCAACCGACAGAACGACCTTTTTGGCAAGAGCATCCTTGAGCGGGGCGAATACCTTCTCGATCATGTACGGTTTGACCGCAGCGACCACGATATCGGATGCGGAGACAACCTCGGCGGCATCGTGGCAGGCGACCATGCCGCGCGCCTCGCAGCGCTCAACCAGTGCGTCGTAGCGACCCGCGCAGGCGCACATGTCGCTCGCAGCTACACCGGCAGCGATCCAGCCATCGGCCATAGCGCTCGCCATATTGCCAAAACCGACAAATCCAATCTTCATATCTCATAGTCCTTTCAGACACATTCCTCAAAACGAAAGGTATTGTCCCACGCCATTGTTTCGTATTGCCGACCTATTTGTGATACGGCTCGCCACGGCTGATCTTGCAGGCACGGTAAATCTGCTCTAGCAGCACCACACGCGCCAGGTTATGCGGCAAGGTAATGCGTCCAAAGCTGAGCATCTCGTCGGCGCGGGCGCGCACCTCATCACTCACGCCGTCCGAACCGCCGATTACAAAGGCAATGTCGCTGCTGCCTCGCAGCATAAGATCGTCGAGCCGCGCCGAGAGCTCCTCACTCGAACGCTCCTTGCCCTCGATAGCCAGCAGGATCACATGCGCCCGAGACGGCAATGCAGCAAGAATTGCCGCCCCCTCCTTGTCGCGCGCGGCATCCACGCCGCCCGCCTTAGCCGGGTCGATATCGGCCACCTCGCGGATATCCACCTTGGCATAGGCACCTAAGCGCTTGGTGTACTCAGCGCACGCGTCCTTCCAAAAGCGCTCCTTGAGCTTACCGACGCAAACGACGGTGTATTTCACGCGCGCCTACTCCTTCGAACCGTTTTGAACTTTGCCGGCGGTCAGCATCTGCTCGAACATCGAGGCCGACTGCGAGAAATCGCTCGGCAGTACGACCGTCGAAGTTTTACCCGTGCGAGCGAACTCCGTCATCATCTCGGACCACTGCGTAAACATGAACAGCTGGTTGGCCTCGTCGTTGCCGACGCCCGTCTCCTGGATGATCTCGAGTGAATCTTTGATGCCCAGCGCGATGGCCTTGCGCTGGTTGGCGATGCCCTCGCCCGCCTTTTCCATAGCCTCGGTCTCGGCGGTCGCCTCGGTGACGCGCTTGATGCGGTCTGCCTCAGCGAGCTCCTGTGCCGCAGCGCGCTTGCGCTGGGCGGCGTTGATGTCGTTCATGGAGTTCTCGACCTCGGTCGGCAGTGCGATTTTGGTGATGAGCGTCGACACGAGGGTGAAGCCGTAGACGGCCATCTGCTCGGAAACGGTAGCGTTGACATCCTTGGCGATGTCATCCTTCTTGGCAAAGACCTCATCGAGTGTGTAGACGGGAATCGAAGAGCGCAGGGCGTCGGTGATGAAGTCACGCATCTGGTCGACGGGCTCCTGCAGCATGTAGTAGCTCTTGTAGATACCCGAATCTGCCGGGCCGGCGCCCATGTCATAGCTCACGTGGTACTGAGCAGAGACCTCAAGGCCGATGGTCACGTTGTCCTGGGTCTTAACGTCGATGCCAAAACCGTTTTTCATGGTGCGCAGACTCACCGTGGCGGCCTTGCGGTCGATCACGGGCACCTTCATGTGGAAGCCCGCGTTGACGATGCGGTTAAACTTGCCCAGACGCTCGATGATCACGGCATGCTGTTGTTCAACGACATAGCAGGCGTTGGGAAGCAGCAGCAACAAAATGATGATGGGAAGCAGAAGGCTCGTAAGGGCGGCAATGATACCGGACAACAGCATGGTCTCTCCTCTGATAGGCACACGTTGGCACTAGGATACCCGCACGAAGCAGCAACGTGACATCAACAAGAGGCCCATAACAAAAAAGCTCCCATTGCTGGGAGCTCTTTCAATCAATGGTGCGGGCGAAAGGACGTCCGCGTATCCGCTTCGCGGATCCGCACCGGCTTCGGCCGCCTGCCGGCGTCCTCGCCAGCTCGCTAAAAACGCTCCGCGCTTTCTTTACGCTCGCTCCTTCGCAGGTTCAAGTCCCCGCGATGGGCCCATAACAAAAAAGCCCCCATTGCTGGGAGCTCTTTCATTTAATGGTGCGGGCGAAAGGACTTGAACCTTCATGGGGTTGCCCCCATACGGACCTGAACCGTACGCGTCTGCCAATTCCGCCACGCCCGCGTGCAGGAATTAGAATAACGGAGCGCCACCGCGAACGCAAGAACTATTTTTGAAAAAGTTTGCAGGCATTTTCCCAAGCGGCTTGCGCGATTGCCTCAGCATCCTCGCCGGTACGATCGACACGGTCGTTAACCAGCGCGTTTGCCGTAATGGAGATCATTGCGGGCTCGCATTCAAGACCGCGGATGGGCTCCGGAGCCATATACGGGCAATCCGTCTCGAACAAAATTCGATCGAGTGGGGTTGCCGCAAATGCCTCGCGCACGTCGTCGTTGCGCTTAAAGGTGGCCGCACCACCATAGGCGATATAGCAGCCCAGCTCCACAAAGCGCTCCATCGTGGCGCGGTCCTCGCCAAAGCAGTGCAGCACACAACCGGCTTGGGGCACGCCCACCTCACGAAGCACGTTGTACGCATCAACGTGCGAGGTGCGCTCATGGTCCGTGTCCTCGTGGCGCAGATGCAGCTCCACCGGCACGTTACGGCACACGGCAAGCTCGAGCTGACGCGCCATGCAGTCAATCTGCACGTTATGGGGTGCCGGCGCGATATCGTCGTCATAGTCCATGTGGTAGTCCAGGCCGATTTCGCCAATACCGGCGCATAAGGAATCATCGAGCGCGGCAACGACCTGTGCGTGAACGTCGTCGGTATAGTCCGGTGCGCCATACGGATGCACGCCGGCAAGATACTTGATCTGCGGGATATCCTGCATCGGCAGAATTTCGCGCACGAGCCAGTCGCTATAGTCCGTCACGCTGCGTTTGTCAGCGATGGGGTCGAGCATCGTCACCAACAGGTCGACGCCCGCCGCCTTGGCACGCACGAGCGTCTCAGGCACATCCTTGCCCCAGAACGAAAGTAGATGCGCATGCGTGTCGGCAAGCGGTGCCAAGGGCACGGGACAAGCAACCGTCTTCTTTTTCTTGGTAAACGTCACACGTTCGGCATTAGGCATCATGGATTAGCTCCTGGGCCAGACGGACAAAGTCGGCAACATCAAGCGTCTCGGCGCGCGTGGTGGGTGCGATACCGCAAGCCTCAAAGGCGGCATCGAGCACGTCCTTGGCAAAGCCGTTGGCGCTCATGGAATTGCGGATGGTCTTGCGACGCTGGGCAAATGCAGCATCAATCACGCGAGCCACAAAGTCGCGATCGAGCCCTTCGGGCACCACGCCGTCAACACGGTCGATACGCACGACGGCCGAGTCCACGTGCGGCGCCGGCATAAAGCAACGCGGCGGCACCTCAAAACGACCCGTCACCTGCGCATACAGGCCGAGCTTTGCCGTATAGCCGCCATAGGTCTTGTTGCCCGGCGTTGCGGCAATGCGATCGGCAACCTCCTTTTGAACCATGACGACGGCGCGCTTGAGCGCGGGCATCGTCTGGAAGAACTGCAGGATGATCGTCGCCGCCACGTTATAGGGCAGGTTCGCAACAAATACCGTTGGCTCACCGCCTGCAGCCTGCTCAATCTGCCCCAGCGTCACCTTGAGCGCGTCACCCATGATAAAGCGGAAGTTGGCATAGTCGGCGGCGTGGGCGTCAAGCACCGGCTCAAGCTCGGGATCGGCCTCGATCGACGTAACGCACGCCGCCTCCTGCAGCAACGCAAGTGTCAACGTACCGCAACCCGGACCCACCTCGAGTACGCACTCGTCACCTGCAAGCTCGGCAAGCTCGCAGATACGCTCGATCACATGATTGTCGATTAGAAAGTTCTGGCCCAGGCGATGCTTAGTCGCAAGGCCAAACTCCTCTAGCAGCTCCCTGGTGGCCGTGGGGTTTGCCAAAGGCGAAGTTGTCATGGTTGCCTCCTTAGCATGATGGCGGCGTCTTGAAACAAAAGGGCATGGACCGTGGCGGCCATGCCCTTACAGCTAAACAACAAATTGCCGATATGGCGCTCGCGCGGTCTCTACGCCAGACGCGGGAACAGCGGATCGCCCTTCTCGACGGGCTGACCACCAGCAAGCAGGCCCCAAGCGCAAATGCCCTTGAGGTCGTCGCTCGCGGCCTCGTCCTCGCAGGACAGGCGGCGCAGAGCCTCGGCAGAAGTCTGGGGCATGAGCGGCATCAGCAGGTGAGCGGCAATGCGGATGGCCTCGAGCAGGTTGTAGATCACAAACGCCAGCTCGTCAGCCTTGGCCTCGTCCTTGGCAAGTGCCCAAGGCTCGGAGTCCTCGATGTAGTGGTTGGCGGCGTGGATGAGCTCCATGACCTCATCCTTGGCTCCGCCGTAATCGAGCACGTCCATCTTGGCCATGTAGCGGTCGACCAGGCCATCGGCGATCTTTGCCAGCGGGTTGTCAAACGCGTCGAACGATGCGGGCTTGGCGGGCGCGCAACCGTCAAAATACTTGCCGCTCATGTTGAGCGAACGCGAAATGAGGTTGCCCCAGCTGTTGGCCAGGTCGGCGTTGTAGACCTGCTCCATGCGGTCGAAGCTGATGGCACCGTCGGTGCCGGGGACGACGTCGGTCATAAAGTAGTAGCGATAGCCCTCGACGCCCAGCATGTCGATAACGTCCTGCGGAGCGATGGCGTTGCCGCGGCTCTTGGACATCTTCTCGGCCTTGCCGGTCTCGGCATTGCGCACGGTCAGGAAGCCGTGGGCAAAGACGTGCTCGGGCAGGGCCTCGCCGATGGCCATGAGCATGGCGGGCCAAATGACGCAGTGGAAGCGGATGATGTCCTTACCCACGATGTGGAACTGCGCGGGCCAGCGATAGGCCAGCTCGGCACGCGCGTCGTCGGTGTCGACACCGTAGCCAACGGCCGTCATATAGTTGAGCAGAGCATCGAACCACACGTAGGTCACGTGACCCTCGTCAAACGGGACCTGAATGCCCCAGTCAAAGCTCGTACGGCTCACGGAAAGGTCGTTGAGGCCGCCCTCGACAAAGCTGCGAACCTCGTTCATGCGGAACGCAGGCTCGACAAAGTCGGGATGCTCGTCATAGAGCTTAAGCAGCTTGTCCTGGAAGGCGGAAAGCTTAAAGAAGTAGGACTCCTCCTGCACGCGCTCAAGCGGACGGTGGCAGTCGGGGCACAGGTGCTGGCCGACGCTGCCGTACTCCTCGTCGCCCTTCTGGACCTGCGTATCGGTAAAGTAGGTCTCGTCAGGCACGCAATACCAGCCGTCGTAGCTGCCCTTATACAGGTAGCCGGACTCCTTCATGCGCTCCCACAGGTACTGCACGGCATGGTGCTGGCGCGGCTCGGTGGTGCGGATGAAGTCATCATTGGAAATCTCGAGCTTGCTCCAAAGCTCCTTGAAGTGCGGAGCCTGGCTATCGGTCCACTCCTGCGGCGTCATGTTGTGCTTGGCCGCGGCCTCGGCGACCTTCTCGCCGTGCTCGTCCATGCCGGTCAGGAACTTGACGTTATAGCCGGCGGAACGGCGATAGCGAGCCTGAACGTCGGCGATGATGGTGGAATAAGCCGTGCCCAGGTGCGGATCGGCGTTGACGTAGTAGATGGGCGTCGTGATAAAGAACGAAGGCTTGCTTTGATCCATGGGGTTTGTCCTCCAGAAAAACGTTGCATACAGAGGATGATTCTAGCGCAAGGGCTGGATATCCTCCATCTATTGCATATCGAGCACCATGGCATAGACATCGCGCTTGCGGCGCGAATACTTCTGAGACAGGCGCTTGGCCACCGCAGACGCGGGCTCCCCCTCCTCGAGCGCGGCGCGGATATCCGCGCGCAGGGCCTCGTCGGGATCCGCTGCCGCGGCGCCAACCGGCGCGACACCGGCCTCCTCATCCTCGCTCGGCGGCGCGATGACCAGCGCAATCTCGCCCTTTACCTCGCCGCGAGCACGCAGCTCCTCGGCAAGCTGGGCAGCGGGCCCGCGCAAGACCTCCTCGTGCAGCTTGGTGAGTTCGCGGCAGACGGCAACCTCACGCTGGGGAAAGACCTCCGCCACGGCCTCGAGCGTCGCCACGATGCGATGTGGAGACTCGTAGAAGATGAGTGCGCCGGGCACCACGGCAAGGCGCTGTAAACGGCGCACGCGGTCGCCGTGCTTTCGGCCCAAAAAGCCCTCGAAGAAAAAATGCTCGCAGGGAATGCCGGACGAAACGAGCGCCGTGACGCAAGCAGAGGGCCCGGGAATAACTTCAACGGGCACATCGGCCTCACGCGCCGCCTCGACCAGCGCCTGTCCGGGATCGGACACACTCGGCATGCCGGCGTCCGAGGCAAAAGCGAGGGTCTCCCCCGCCAGCAGACGGTCGACCAGGCCGGCGGCGCGGCTGGCGATCACATTCTCATCGCAACGGACAAGCGGCTTGGAAATGCCCAGATGCATCAGCAGCTTTGACGTCACACGCGTGTCTTCGCAGCAAATGACATCGGCGGCGGCAAACGCCTCGCCAACGCGCGGGGACAGGTCGCCCAGGTTGCCGATGGGCGTGCCGACCACATAGAGTTTGCCCGTATGGGCGCTGTTTTGCGTCATATCAACCTATTCAATCATGCCACGCTCGAGCGTACCGAGCGCCGCGCGGGCGTCCCATGCTGCAATGCGCTTCTCGGTCTTCCACGTTTGGAAGAACCAACCGGCAGCCGGTGCAAACGAAGCCAGTTGGTTGGCGATAAACACGCGCTCGTAGGCATTGCGGCCCTCGGGCGTAACCGACGAGTTGGCAAAGATCGCCGCGCCCGACCATTCGCCCACCAGCACGGGGAACCCAGTCGAAATCGCTTCTTTGAGCTCGCGCTTGTTACGAGAAATCGCCGTCGTCAGCCCGCGGGGGCTCGTGATGTCGAGCGCATGCTCGTCGCGGTAATGGTACAGGTGAAGGTCCATGTAGACGTTCTTGTACTTGGCGCCGCGCATAAAATGCTTCCACTCGCTGGGATGCCCCGACGACGAGAAGACGACGATCTTATCCTCGGGCATATACGAACGGACGAGCTCGTAGGCATCGCGATAGAAATTGCGCAGGTAGTGAGCAGGAATGCCATCCGTCATGGTGAAGAGGCTCTTGCGGACACTCATCTGCGGCGTATCCAGCAGCTCAATGCCCAGCAGGCTCTCGGCCTCGCCGTAGCGATCAGCCAAGCGCTCGAGCACGTCGAGTGCGACATGACGGCCGTTAGTGGACGAATGCCACTCGGCAACAGCCTCTGGCGTGGCGGGCGAATCGTTGGAATCGCCCTGGCCACCGGGCACAGTTGCTAGATCAAGCAGCACGCGGATGTCGTACTTGGCAGCCCACTCAATTGCACGGTCGATGTAGTCGACAACCGAGATGTAGGACGCATCGGACTCCTGCGAGCCAAAGGCATACCAGGGCACCGGCAGACGCACGGCATTGAGACCGATCTGCGCCATGCGACGGAAATCGTCCTCGCTCACAAACGTCTCGTAATGACGGCGCATGCGCTCGTTATAGGCGGCGGTGCCCATGGCCTCCTGCAGCTCGGCCGCGTTGGATGCACCGGTCGCCGCGTATAGCGACGGGGTCACCCAAGGCTCGGGAATAAACCAGCCAGAGAGATTAACGCCGAGTATCCTCTCCATCACTGCCCCCTTTTGAATCATACGGGCTAAGCCCGCATCGCTCTTGCATGACATATCTATCGATTTGAGTATACCCGCGCATGCAGACAGGCGACCGAACGGTCTACAAAGTGGCGCAAAAGTGGGAGGAATGTCTGGGACAGGTGGGCACGAGCTGGTGCGCCGAGATGTGCGCGCACGTCGGAAGTAAGCGCCGGAAAGCGCATCCCGTTTTTCGCAAAAGACTGGGATGCATTTTCCGTTCGAGGCCTCAATCGGAAAATGCATCCCGTTCTGAGCGCGAGATCTGGGACGCAGTTTCCGCCAAAGGCCGCAAAAGGAAAGCACGTCCCATTCTGACGCCGGATTCCGGGTCGCGCTTTCCCAAGCGACATCAAAGCGGAAAACGCATCCCACTCTGAAGCCAAATTCCGGGACGCAATTTCCGCAGAGCCCTCGATAAAAGAAAAGGACCCCTTTGCAGAGGTCCTAGTCAATTCAAGGTGGCGGGGAAGGGAATCGAACCCCTGACACGAGGATTTTCAGTCCTCTGCTCTACCAACTGAGCTACCCAGCCATTTGATGTGTGCCTTGTTTCAAGGCTTGATTAGTATAACCAAGGACGCGTTCCGGTCAACCGAGAATTTTAAAAAAGTTTTTGAGCACAGCCTCGGTTCTATAAATCGGCACGTCAGAGGCATCAGCCGGCAGCAAGAAGTTTTTCACTCAGAGCCGCACGGGCAAACTCACTTGGCGTCATCCCCTCGGCAGCCGCCCGTCGACGAATGGCCTCCTTCATTCCCAGAGGAATCTTGACCGACAGCGTTGCCGTCCCCTCACCTGAGAGCGGGGGCCGTCCACGCACGATTCCACCAACGGTGTGTTCGCCATCCGGAAACTCTCCGCGCTCGTACGACTCACACCACGCGTCAATCATTTCATCCGTTACAACCTGACCATTAGCGGCCGTATACGTCTTGCCCATCATCGACCCCTCTGCCGAGCTCGCTCGATCTCTTGCCAGAATTTCTTCTGAACCGGAGACAGGGCATGAATAATGAGCCATCCACGAATTAGTTCGACCGCAACAAGTTCCACACTTCGACCATCTGGAAGCCATCCAATGGCAAGCCATCTCGGCGGCTCGTCCTCCGACTCGCGGCGAATGCACTCAGTAACCGCGAACCAGGCACCAAGCACCTGCTTTTCCGTCAAGTGTTTTTTTGGCGTTCGGATGGATCTCAACATCCATGCATCTTCTCCTCCATCTTACCCAATTTCGTATGACGAAAGTCCGCCGTCGTCAATCTCTTACGCCGGCGCTTGTTGGAGGGCGGGAGGTGTAGCGAGGATTGAAGGGCGTTCCAATACCGCCCAGGCGCCGGGACAGGAACACATGTGCCAAGGACGGACGTTTTCGTAGCGCGCGAGGATATTGCCGTCGCGATTGATGAAGGCGATGTCGATGGGATAGGCCATAAAACACGTATGGACCGAAGAGCAGCGTGGAAACGCCATGACGAGCGGCAGGCCGTTGGCGGCAACCGGACGCCGTCCCAGCATGCCGCGCAGTCGCACGACAAACGACTCCGCCACCGCAAACTCGGCCGGCGTCCAACCCAGCCTGTTGAGTGCCCGCGCGTAGGCGATGTAGGACGAGACCGCGGTCACATGACCACCCCCGGGCGCCATGGATCGACCGTCACCGCGCGCTCGTGCGACAACGTTGTCGGCGCCCCCAGCGAAACGCCAGCGATGCTGAGAAAAGTCGGCCACGGCTCATAGTACATGGTGCAGGTGTAGGTCCTAAACGTACCGGATAGGGAGAGCAGGCCACCATCCGATGCCTCCGCGCCTTGCTCACTCGACACTTCGATCT
>CABUTL010000016.1 GCA_902494375.1 uncultured Collinsella sp. | reverse complement strand
ATGCCGAAGTTGTAGAGGTCACCGATGCCGCCGTGCGAGGACGGGGTGTTGATGACGATGCGGCAGGCCTTCATGACGTGCTGGAACTTAGCGATCTTCTCGCTCTGTGCTGGGTGCACGTAGAGAGAGGCGGTGTGGCCCGGGCCACCTGCGAGGACGAGGTGCTCTGCCTTGTCAACGGCCTCCTGGAAGTCCTTGGCGTGATACATAGCGAGGACCGGGGAGAGCTTCTCGTGGGAGAACTCTTCCTTCTCGGGATCGGTGGAGGTGACCTCGGCGATCAGGATCTTGGTCTTGGCGGGAACCTCGATGCCGGCGAGCTCGGCGATCTTGGCGGCAGCCATGCCGGGGATGCGGTGATCGAGTGCGCCGTTCTTGAACATGGCGGCACGCAGGGCGTCCATCTCGGCACCCTGCTTGACGAAGTAGCAGCCGCGACGCTGGAACTCAGCCTTGACATCCTTGTAGATGGAGTCGAGGACGGTGACGGACTGCTCGGAAGCGCAGATCATGCCGTTGTCGAACGTCTTGGAGTGGATGATGGAGTTGACGGCGAGCTTGATGTCCGCGGTATCGTCGATGATGACCGGGGTGTTGCCGGCGCCGACGCCGAGTGCGGGCTTACCGGAGGAGTAAGCAGCCTTGACCATGCCCGGGCCACCGGTTGCGAGAATGATGTCGACGTCGCGCATGACCATGTTGGTCAGCTCGATGGACGGCTTGTCGACCCAGCCGATGATGCCCTCAGGAGCACCGGCCTTGACAGCTGCGTCGAGAACGAGCTTGGCGGCGGCGATGGTGCACTTGGCGGCTGCCGGGTGCGGGGAGATGATGATGGCGTTACGGGTCTTCAGGCAGATGAGCGTCTTGAAGATGGCCGTGGAGGTCGGGTTGGTGGTCGGGATGACAGCGCCAACGATACCGATCGGCTCGGCGACCTTGGTGATGCCGTAAGCGTCGTCGCGCTCGATGACACCGCAGGTCTTGGTGTTCTTGTAAGCGTTGTAGATGTACTCAGCGGCGTAGTGGTTCTTGATGACCTTGTCCTCGAGAACGCCACGGCCTGTCTCCTCGATGGCGAGCTTGGCCAAATGAATACGAGCCTTGTTGGCGGCCATAGCAGCCTCGTAGAAGATCTTGTCTACCTGCTCCTGAGTGTACTCAGCGAATTTAGCCTGGGCCTCACGCATAGATTTGAGTTTGGCCTCAAGCGCCTCCACGTTGTCCACGATAGCGGGAGTAGTGTTTTCCGGTGACTTTTTCACCATTTGTGTCTCCTTGCGATCGGAGATTTACCCTACAAGATGCATGATAGCAAGAAATAATTCGGTGAACGGGCAGATTCCCGTAAAAGACAAACTAAAACGCTTCAATCAAATGAACCGTTTCAACTAAATCTATCTGCCTTGCGTATCGCCCCGCTCATTGGGGACAGACTTACATGAGTGCTTTCACTCATTTGGGACAGACATCGATTTGCCATTTTGCCGTTCTGGGCCTGTTATTGCCGCTCATTGGATATAAATAGGTTACAGGCTCAGCATTTTGACAATCGCTATTCGCGGGTCGCGGTTGAGTCGGACACGCAGGCAGTGCAGCTGCTCGATTATATCCATCTCAATCCCGTGAAAGGTGCGCTCGACTCACTTGAGGCGTACCGCTGGTCAAGTTACAAGGCATATCAGCTGGGCTACGATCCCTTTGATATTTGTGATGCGGCCCCTATGCTCGATATTGTCGGAGGTTCCCGTTGCTATTGCGAGCATATCGAGGAAGTTGCCGGGCGCATCTGGTCAGAGGAGATTCTTCCGCGCCGACGGATCCCCGATGAGGATGCTCTTTCTGTTGCGCGCGAAGTCCTGCCCAGCATAGATCCTGCGCTGCTCAAGGCCTTGCCACGCCCCGAACGCGATGCCTGTCTGATGAGGCTTAGGCGGGCACATCTCACGGTCAAGCAAATTGCCCGTATCACTGGTATCGGCTCTTCAAGCGTAACCAAGGCCACCACAGGCTGGAAGGAGGCTGCGTGAGACAGGGGGCGAACCGATGCCGGCACGCGTTATGTCTGTCCCAAATGCATGAAAGCACTCATGTAAGTCTGTCCCCAATGAGTGCCAAATGAGTGCAAAAAGGCGCCCTCCGTTGGGGAGGACGCCTTTGGTAAGTTCTATGTGAACGCGAGGTCTTTGACCCGGAGAGTCCGAGGTACTTGTTGGTAAGACCTTATTTAGGAGCGCGCAACCTTGCCGGACTTGAGGCAGGTGGAGCAAACGTTCATCTTGCGACGGTGACCATCGACGACCACGTAGACGCGCTGGATGTTGGGGCGGAACTTACGGTTGGTGACGCGGTGAGAGTGGCTGATGGAGCGACCGGCAACGGGGTGCTTACCGCAAACTTCGCAAACTTTGGACATAACTGACCCTCCTTGGGCGACAAACGAACATGTCGCGTTAACAAACAAGCCTGAACTATAGCACAGAAGCAATTCCCTGTGCGTAATCTACACAGAGATATTTCTCTTTTGGCGATAGTGCTCACGCCACGGCCCTGGACGTACATCCGATTTGCGTGCAGCAGAGGGGATTATGCCAGCTCGTGCGTACGTTTTCAAGCTCGTCCCACAAATATATATAGGTTTATTGAGCATTGGGCTCCGTTTACGGATTGCCCTGTATTTATGCTCGCAATTAAGCTCGAGGTTGGCTACACTATCCCTTGACCATTAAAGGGGTACGAGATACCCACATGGAATTACATAGCTGCCAAAGAGCAGCCCTTCCTGTGGGTGTCTGGTCCGCTTTGAGCGGTCGGGCATCTATTTTTTTGACTGTGTCAGCAGTCAAGACATGTGAGGAAGGAGATCGATGGGCACGACTTCCCCCAAGGCGGTCATCATGGACGAGACCGCCGTCAATCGAGCGATGACCCGCATCGCGCACGAGATTCTCGAGCGCAACGAGGGCTGTGAAGACCTCGCTCTGGTCGGCATCGTCACGCGCGGCGACCTTCTGGCAAAGAAGCTCGCCGAGGAGATCAAGGAGATCGAGGGCGTCGACGTACCGCTCGGCAGCCTCGACATCAGCTTCTACCGCGATGACTACGCTACCAATTTCGCTCCCGCGATCCACGCCACCAACATTCCCTTTAGCGTCGACGGCAAGCGCGTCGTGCTGGTGGACGACATCCTGTATACGGGCCGTACCATTCGCGCCGCTCTCGACGCCGTCATGGACCTGGGCCGTCCGAGCCGCATCGAGCTGGCAGTCCTCGTTGACCGCGGCCACCGCGAGCTCCCCATCTCGCCGGACTTTGTCGGCAAGAACGTTCCCTCGTCGCATGAGGAGAACGTGCACCTATATATGAAGGAAGTCGACGGCCACACCGCTGTCGAGATTAACGACGTCGCGCCGGGTTCCCACGTGGGCTCCGCGCCGCTGGGAGGTGAGTAGTACCGTGGCGTTCAACCATAAGCACCTGATCGACATTACCGAGTACTCCGAAGAGGACATCAAGCTCATCCTCGAGACCGCCAAGGCGTTCTCCGAGGTCAACGAGCGTGCGATCAAGAAGGTCCCCACGCTCAAGGGCAAGACCATTGTCAACATGTTCAACGAGCCCTCGACGCGCACCCGCAGCTCCTTCGAGCTCGCCGAGAAGCGTCTTTCGGCCGACAGCCTCAACTTTGGCGGCTCCTCGACCTCCACGGTCAAGGGCGAGAGCCTTGTCGACACCGTCGAGACCCTCAACGCCTATAAGATCGACTGCATCGTCGTGCGAGATAAGCACGCCGGTGCTCCCTACATCGTCACGCAGAACTCGCCCGCGAGCGTCATCTGCGCCGGCGACGGCAAGCACAACCATCCCACGCAGGCCCTGCTCGACCTGTACACCATCTGGGAGCACAAGGGCGACTTCCATGGTCTGAAGGTCGCCGTCGTCGGCGATATCGCGCACTCCCGTGTTTGCGGTTCGCTGATCCCCGCCCTTAAGATCATGGGCTGCGAGACCTACGCCGTCGCCCCCGGCACGCTGCTGCCGCCGGCGCCCGAGGTCCTGGGCTGCGACCACGTGACGAGCGACCTCGATTCCGTCCTGCCCGAGCTGGACGTCGTCTACATGCTGCGCGTGCAGCAGGAGCGCCTCGAGGGTGCCCCGTTCCCGACCATTCGTGAGTACCACAAGCTCTTCGGTCTGACCAAGGACCGCGAGAAGCTCATGAAGCCCGATGCGATTATCTGCCACCCGGGCCCCATCAACCGCGGCGTCGAGTTCGACTCCTATATGGCCGACCACCCGCAACGCTCCGTCATCCTGGAGCAGGTCTACGCCGGTATCTGCGTGCGTATGGCTATCCTGTATCTGCTGCTTGGAGGTGCCGATAATGGCCTTGCTTCTTAAGAATGCCCACGTCGTCGACCCGTCCGTCGAGCTTGACGGTGTCGTTGACGTCCTGATTGACGGCGATAAGATCGCCGAGGTCGGCGAGAATCTCGCCGTCGAGGGAGCCGAGGTCCGCGACCTTTCCGGCAAGTACCTCGTCCCCGGCCTGGTGGATATGCACGTTCACCTTCGTGAGCCCGGCTACGAGGTCAAAGAGGACATCGAGAGCGGCACCCGCGCTGCTGCCAAGGGTGGCTTTACCGGCGTGTGCGCCATGCCCAACACCGATCCCGTCACCGATAACGGCACCGTCGTGGAGTTCGTCAAGTCCCGTGCTGCCGAGGTCGGTCACTGCCGCGTCTATCCGTCGGGCGCCATGACCCGCGGTCTTAAGGGCGAGGCCATGTCCGAGATGGGTGATATGGTCGCCCACGGCGCCGTCGCCTTCACCGACGACGGTCGCGGCGTGCAGGGCGCGGGCATGCTCCGTCGCTGCATGGACTACGGCAAGATGTTCGGCAAGGTCTTTATGAGCCACTGCCAGGACGAGGACCTGGTCGGCCACGGCCAGATCAACGAGGGCAAGGTCTCGACCCGTCTGGCTCTCGAGGGCTGGCCGGCTGCCGGCGAGGAGCTCCAGATCGCTCGCGACATCGAGATCGCCAAGCTGACCGGTGCCAAGCTGCACATCCAGCACATTTCCACCGCTCACGGCCTGGAGCTCGTGCGTGCCGGTAAGGCCGCCGGTGTCCAGGTTACCTGCGAGGCCACCCCGCACCACATGTTCCTGACCGAGAACGACTTGGACGAGACCTACAACACCTCGCTCAAGGTCAATCCGCCGCTGCGTACCGACGAGGACGCCGAGGCCATCCGTCAGGGTGTCATCGACGGCACCGTCGACGTTATCGTCACCGATCACGCTCCCCACACCCCGTGGGAGAAGGCCCGCGAGTTCGAGCTTGCGCCCTTTGGCATGATCGGCCTCGAGACCTCGCTGTCGCTCGTGCTCACCGAGCTGGTCAACACGGGCAAGATGAGCATGGCTCGCATGGTCGAGCTCATGGCCATCAAGCCGCGTGAGATTCTGGGCCTCGACCAGGTTCAGGTCAAGGCGGGCTCCGTTGCCGACCTGACCGTGTTCGACCCCTCCGCAACCTGGACGGTTGGCGAGGACGGTTACGAGTCACGCGCCGAGAACTCCGGTTTTGCCGGCCGCACGCTCACCGGTCGTGCCACCGATGTGTTTGTCGGCGGTAAGCAGACGCTTGCTGACGGCTGCATCTGCTAGCATAGCCTTATCGCTTTTGTGCGCGGCGCCCTTGCGGTGCCGCGCTTTCTATTCGTTTGGACCATGCAACCGCATGGGGGATTGGAGCGTCTATGCCCACACCTTCCACTGCACGCATGCACGACTTCGAGGTCGTCTCGAACCGGGAGATTGCCGACGGCATCTTCTCGCTCGTCATCTCGGCCCCCAAGCTTGCAAGTGCGCTCAAGCCCGGTCAGTTTGTGAACATCGCCGTGCCCGGCGATGCGTCCTCGCTGCTTCGCGTGCCCCTGAGCTACTACCGCGCCGACGCCGAGGCCGGCACCGTTGAGCTGTGGTACGCCGTCGTGGGCGACGATACCCGTCGTTTGTCCCAGATGGGCCCTGGCTCCACCTCTAACCTGCTGGGCCCCGGTGGCCGTGGCTGGATGGTACCCGAGGGCACCAGGAAGGCTTTGCTCGTCGCCGGTGGCATCGGCGTTCCGCCTGTGCTGTGTCTTGCCGGTATGCTTGCCGAGCAGGGTGTTGATGTGGACGTGTGCCTGGGTTTTGGCACTGCTTCCAAGGCCGTGGGTGTCGATGAGTTCCGCGCGCTGGGCGCCACGGTTAACGTGTGTACCGACGACGGTACGCTGGGTACGCACGGTTTTTGCACCGATCCGGCAGCCGAGCTGCTTGGCGAGGGTGGCTACGACTACGTCGCCAGCTGCGGCCCCGCCGTCATGATGAAGAAAGTCGCCGCCGCTGCCGCCGAGGCCGGTGCGTACTGCGAGGTGTCGCTCGAGCGCATGATGAGCTGCGGCTTTGGCGCCTGCAACACCTGCAATGTCGAGACAGTCGACGGTATGAAGGGCGCCTGCATGTGCGGCCCCGTGTTCGATGCTTCCAAGGTGGTGGTCTTCTAGTGGGTACCGTGAACATGGCCGTCGATTTCGGCGGCGTCAAGATGCAGAACCCCATCAACACCGCAGCCGGTACCTTCGGCTACGGCTGGCAGTTCCAGAACTTCTTCGATGTCTCCCAGCTGGGCGCCATCACCACTAAGGGCTGCGCCGCCGAGCCCTGGCCGGGCAACCCTGCGCCCCGCATGGCCGAGATTCCCGGCGGTATGATCAACTCCGTGGGCCTGCAGAACCCCGGTGTCGCCGCCTTCGCTCGTGAGTCCGGCCCGTGGCTCGAGCAGCTGTCCAAGGACGGTTGCCAGGTCATTTGCCAGGTTGCCGGCCACTCCGTTGACGAGTTTGTGCGCGCGCTCGAGATGTATGTCGAGCTATGTCCCTGGGCTGCCGGCTATGAGATCAACGTGAGCTGCCCCAACATCGCCGCCGGCGGTGCCGCCATGGGCTCTACGCCCGAGGGCGCCTCTGCCGTTATGGCTGCCTGTCGTAAGGTGACCGATAAGCCGCTGTTCGTCAAGATGGCTCCGGTTAACGTCGCTGAGATTGCCAAGGCTCTCGAGGCCGTCGGCGCCGACGGCCTTTCGGTCATTAACTCCATCCAGGGCATGGCCATCGATGTTCATACCCGCAAGTCCCGTGTGGCCAAGCCCAAGGGTGGCCTTTCGGGCCCGCTGTGCCACCACATCGCCGTGCGCATGGTCTGGGAGGTTGCTCAGGCCGTCGATATCCCCATCAACGGTGTCGGCGGTGTCATGACGGGCGAAGATGCGGCCGAGTTTATCCTGGCTGGCGCTACCTGCGTGTCGGTCGGCATGGCCAACTTCGTCGATCCGTGCGCTTCGCTCAAGATCGCGCACGAGCTCGAGGCCTGGGCGGAGTCCCAGGGCGTGAAGGACATCAACGAGCTGGTAGGTGCTTTCGAATGCTAGAGACCGACGCCCGCGACCGCGTTATCGTCGCCCTTGACTGCGACCGTGAGCGTGCGCTCGAGCTCGCCCATGAGCTTTCGGGCCATGCCGCTTGGCTCAAGGTCGGCATGACGCTCTATTACGCCGAGGGTCCCCAGATCGTCAAGACCTTTAAGGACCTTGGCTTTAAGGTCTTCCTCGACCTTAAGTTCCATGACATTCCGCATCAGGTGCGCGGCGCTGCCCGCTCGGCCTCGCTTGCCGGTGCCGACCTGCTTTCGGTTCACGGCCTGGGCTCGGGCGCTATGCTCGCTGCCTGCCGCGAGGGTGCCGAGGAGGCGCGCGTGGACCGTGCCAAGCTTGTCGCCATTACCGTACTCACGAGCATGAACCAGGATGCCTTGAGCGAGATCGGCGTCGAGTCGCCCGTGGCCGAGGAGGCCGCCCGCCTGGCAAAGCTCGCTCAGGCCAACGGCATCGATGGCATCGTGTGCTCGCCGATGGAGGCTCACGACATGCGTGAGCTGCTGGGTCCTGATGCCCTGATCGTGACTCCGGGCGTGCGTCCGGTGGGTGCCGCCCTTGGTGACCAGTCCCGCGTGGCGACGCCTTCCCAGGCTATCGAGCGCGGCGCAAGCCACATTGTGGTGGGCCGTCCCATCACCGGCGCCGACGATCCGGTTGCCGCCTTTGACGTCATCGTCGCCGAGCTGGTCGAAAACGTCGCGTAAAAGATTCCCCTAAGTCACCACTTTTGGGTCTTATTAGCACAAAATAGCCCCTGTGCCTGCGTAAACTTTCCCATCCTTTGTGTGGAATCGCAGGTCAGGGGCTTAACTTTGGGCGCAGTATATTGCACTTTTTGCGGGTATCGTCTAACCTATGGAGCCGCGATTGGGCATTTTGTACGTTCTACGTGCTAAAATGCCAATTATTGAATCAGATATAACCCAACTATTTGGAGGTACGAATGGCACTCCCTCAGCTTACCGATGAGCAGCGTAAGCAGGCTCTTGAGAAGGCTGCTGCCGCACGTCACGCCCGCGCTGAGCTTCGCGAGCAGATCAAGAAGGGCGAGAAGTCCCTCGAGTCCGTGCTCAACTCCGATGACCCCATCGCTTCCCGCATGAAGGTTTCCACCCTCATCGAGTCTCTTCCTGGTTATGGCAAGGCCAAGGCCGCCAAGATCATGGAGGAGCTCGGTATCTCCGCTACCCGTCGCGTCCAGGGCCTCGGCGTCCGTCAGCGCGAGCAGCTCCTCGAGCAGCTGACCAAATAAGTGAGCGCTCAGGATTCCAAGCTCTTTGTGATTTCTGGACCGTCAGGCGCAGGCAAGGGTACGCTCGTCACTCGTGTGCGTGAGCGCCGCTCGAACCTGGGCCTGACGGTTTCGGCTACCACGCGAGCACCACGCAAAGGTGAGGTCGACGGCGTCAACTACTTTTTTCTGACGCGCGAGGAGTTCGACCGCCGCGTGGCAAACGGTGAGTTTGTTGAGTGGGCCGAGGTCCACGGTAACTGCTACGGCACGTTGGTGAGCGAGGTCACATCCAAGCTCGCCTCTGGCGCATCTCTGATTTTGGAGATCGATGTCCAAGGCGCCCTGCAGGTGAAGGAGCGTTTCCCCGAGGCCGTGCTGATCTTTATCAAGCCACCTTCGCTCGAGGTGCTTCGCGAGCGTCTAGTCGGTCGCGGTACCGAGACGCCCGAGACGATTGAGCTGCGTATGGCAAACGCCGCCGATGAGCTTGCCCTTGCCGACCGCTACGACGACGTCGTGGTGAATGACGATCTCGACCGCGCGACCGATGAGCTCGTTCGCGTTCTCGATATGCATGAAAGGATCTGAGGTCCGTGTCCGTTGTAAAGCCTTGCATTGACGATCTTCTGGAGAAGACCGATCACAACCGCTTCCTGCTCGCTTCGCTTGCCTCCAAGCGCGCCTGCGACATCAATAGCATGCTGCGTGGCCAGCACAACCGCGTGCTTGCCGTCCAGGATGTCGATGACATCACCATCGGGCTTTCCGGTGCCGACACCATCTCGATGGCTATGGACGAGATTGTCGACGGCGACATCTCTTACGACGAGGCCCGTTACGAGAAGGCGCTCGGCCACAAGGTTGCTGAAGCCTAAATGGCGGCTCGCGTCTGCCTGGTCCACTATCACGAGGTTGGACTGAAGGGTAAGAACCGCGCACATTTTGAGCATATCCTCATGGATAACATCAAGGCGGCCTTGGCCGCCTTTTCCGTGAATGCCGTGTCTCGAATTTCCGGTTATATCCTCGTGACCTTTAACGAGCATCAGGCCGACGAGGCGGCGCGTGTCATTCGCACCGTTCCCGGCGTTGCTCGTGTGTCTTTGGCGTATCACACCAACCGCGACCCGCAGGAGTACTGCGCCGCCGCCGTGAAGGCGCTGCACGAGTTTGGTTCCTTCGATTCGTTTAAGGTGCACGCCAAGCGCTCCAATACTGACTATGGGCTCACCTCGATTGACATCAATCGTCAGGTGGGCGAGGTGTTGTGCGAGGCGTTTCCTGATAAAAAGGTTCAGATGCACGATCCTGACGCTATGGTGCACGTACTGGTGGTCCAGGGTAGCGTCTACGTGTATGCGCGCTCCGAGCGCGGTGTGGGCGGTCTGCCGGTGGGTTCTGCCGGCAAGGTCGTGACGCTGCTGTCGTCGGGTATCGATTCTCCGGTGGCGACCTGGATGCTCGCGCGTCGCGGCGCGGTGTGCGTGCCGGTACATTTCTCCGGTCGTCCGCAGACGCCCGATACGAGCGAGTATTTGGTGCAGGACATCATCCGTGCGCTTGAGCCGGGTGTCCAGATCGGCCGCCTGTACGTGGTGCCGTTTGGTGACTGCCAGCGTGAGATTTCGGTCACCTGTCCCAGCAACCTGCGCGTGATCATGTATCGCCGTATTATGTATTCGGTTGCCGAGCGCATTGCGCATATCGAGGGCGCCAAGGCCATCGTGACGGGCGAATCGCTTGGGCAGGTTGCCTCCCAAACGCTTGAGAATATCATGGCCGTCAACGAGGCCGTGAAGATCCCCGTGTTCCGTCCTCTCATCGGTTCGGACAAGCAGGAGATCATTGCGCGTGCCGAGGAGATCGGTACGTTCGATATCTCGACTGAGGCCGCTCCCGACTGCTGCACGCTGTTTATGCCGCGCCGTCCCGAGACGCACGCCAAACTCGATGCCGTGCATGAGGCCTGGGAGTTGTTCGATCACGAGGAGATGATCGAGCGCCTGCTCAAGCAGACCGAGTATATCGACTTCGAGAGCAATACGTATAAGGCCCCTAAGACCTTAAAACGCAAACATTCGGAGCTTGCTCCGCGTGAGATTTACCAAGATCACGAGTAATTTTGTGCATAGACCGACGATGCGCCTGCATCGTCGGTCTTTTGCTATCTGGGCATTTTGCGGCTAAGTGTTCATTTGCTGACGTGTGCCTGAATAAATGGACAGATTTGTGCAAGGTTTTGGTCGGTTTTTGGTTTGACCGCTAAAACCGGTTTTGGAGCGTGGCTGTTGCAGGGCTCCTTTCCTGACACGATGGTGTTGGGAGGTTTTGCTATGGCGCAGCGCGAACAACACGAACGGGTCAAACGGATGGACCGCTTGGCGGACAAGCTGCTCGGTCATAAGGCAGTGGTGATGGCGATACTGGTCGTCATTGCGATGGCGAGCGGCTTGGCGATGGCGAACCTTGGCGGCGGTGCCGGTGGTGTGTCGTTTGAGCGCACTGACGGTACGGGCTCGTTGGTGGAGCCGGGATCCGGTGATGCCTCGAGCGGAAAGACATCCGAAGGTTCTTCGACTAAGGCTTCTGCCGCGGCAGAGGTCTATGTCGATGTCGATGGCGCCGTTGTGTCGCCCGGTGTATATCGCCTCAAGGATGGCGCGCGGGTGGCTCAGGCGATTGATGCCGCCGGCGGGCTGGCGCCCGAGGCAGACGTTACGGGGCTCAATCGGGCATCTAAGGTCGTCGATGGACAGAAGATTCACGTTCCAACGGTAGGGGAGCAGCAGGCGTCCATTGCGGAAGCCGGTGTTGTTGGTGGGGCTTCCGCATCATCGGGTGTGAGTGGCGCAACAGGCCTAGTAAATATCAATACGGCAAGCGCGGCAGAGCTACAGACGCTCTCGGGCATCGGTCCCTCCATGGCCCAGTCGATTATCGATGAGCGGACAAAGAACGGTGCTTTTGCTTCGGTTGACGATCTGATGCGTGTGTCGGGAATCGGCGAGAAGAAGCTTGCCAAAATCAAAGATTGCATCTGCGTATGAGTGCGACCGAGCGCGAGCATGTGATGCCTCCGCGGCCCCTGATGCCGTGGACGATGGCCCTGTGTGCCGGCATGTGCATGAGCTGCGCCTTGGTGCTCAACGTGACCGCTGATGCGCTGCTGAGGGAGCAGGCGCCGGCGGTCGGGCCGCTATGGGCCATTCCCGTCGCGGCGGCGGTATTCGTTGTGCTGGCTCAATCTTGTGCGCGGCTTGCCCCTTGGAAGCGGTGGCTGTATGCCGCGTCCGTCGGTCTCGTGGCGGGAGCGGTCGTCTCGGCGTGGTGGGCTGTGGGCGCGCTAAGCGCCTCGAAGGCGCTCGACGCTCGAGCGGCAAGCAGCCTCGAGTTTGTCGTGCAGGGTGATCCATCCATAAACGACGACGTGTATTCCTATACCTGCGAGGCACGCGCGGACGGCAAGAACTTGGCAACGGTTCGCCTATCGTGTGACCGCGGGCTCAGGGTCGGGGCGCACATGCGTGTTATCGGTCGCGTTTCACGTTTTGAGAACGATGCGTATGGACGATCGCGTGTGCTCCGAGGCGAGGTATGCAAGGTAAAAGCCGTTCGGATTTTATCGGTCGATGAGGGCTCTCCGGGGCCGCTGCTTCGGGTGCGAAATGGGCTGCTTGCGTCCATCGTGCCTGCGACCGACCCGGCGCGTGCGTTCATAGCCGGTGTCGTCTGCGGTCGTTCGGCCGAGCTGCACGCCCAACCGGCGGGCGACTGGTTTTCGGTGACGGGAACGGCGCATCTAATCGCCGTCTCGGGCAGCCATTTGGCTATCGTGGGGTTTGTAATCGAGGGTGTATTGCAAAAGACTCGGTGCTCACGTGGTCTTCAGCGGGCGATATTGGCGATAACGCTTGTGGGCTTCGCTGCTTTTACGGGCGCGTCTCCCTCGGCCGTGCGCGCGTGCTGCATGGTGTTCACGACGCTTGTCGTAAACGGCGCGGGGCGTCGCCGGCACGGCGCATCGGCACTCTTCGCAACCATGTCCATCTTTGTGCTACTGCGGCCGACGGTGCTGTTCGAGATAGGCTTTCAGCTTTCATGTGCCAGCGTCTTTGCCATCCTGTGCTTTTGCCCGTACGCCTCCTACGCTTTGGGTGAGCTGGGTGTGCCATCGGGCATTGCCAGTATGCTTTCCGTCACACTGTGCTCGCAGTTGGCGACGCTCCCCATTACCATTCCTGCCTTCGGTACGTTCTCGCTCATTGCTCCGTTGGCAAATGCGGTCATTGGTCCGGTGGTGAGCGTACTGCTTGCTGTGTCGATCGTGCTGGTTCCCTTTTCGCTCGTGGGACCGTTGCGGGCTTGGGCGCTCGTTGTGCCCATGATTGCCGCCCGTTGCGCGCTGTTCTTCGAGCAGCTGTTTGCCGCCGTGCCGGGTGCATCCGTGAGCGTGCCGCCCGATAGCGTGTGGATTTACCTAGTGCCGTGTTTGCTGGCGGTGCTGCTGGTCTGGTGGCCGCGTCCCCGTGCACTCCCTATGGCGGTGGGGCTTGCATGTCTGGTGCTCTTGGCTGCGATTCCGTACGTCTTTTGGGATCGATTCGCTCCGCCTTCGGTGACGGTACTCGATGTGGGCCAGGCCGATGCGATTCTTATCCGCGAGGGCGGCGCAGTAGCGCTCGTCGACTGCGGGCTCGACGAGCGCGTGGTGGCGGCGTTGGTTCGCAATAACGTGCACCATATCGATGCCGTCTTTGTGACGCATTGGGATGAGGACCACTGGGGTGGTCTGCCTGCCGTGCTCGAACAGTTTTCGGTCGGTACGATTGCCGTGGCGGCGGATGCGCTGGAGGATGCTCCTACCGAGGTATTGAACCGACCTGGCGTGGAGTATCGGCAGGTGCGCCGTGGGGATACGGTCGATATCGGCTCATTT